>NZ_CP086380.1:2087500-2152572 GCF_020889625.1 Deinococcus radiophilus | reverse complement strand
GCGTGGTCTCGTAGAGCGCAAGCAGGGTCACAGATACTGCCTGACGTCCAAAGGAAGAGTAAAGGCAGAGCGCGCGCTCTCTCCAGAACTCAGCCAACGACGCAGACTAGACGATGCCATGAAGGCTTACCGAGCAGAACAACGTCAAAAGCTGAGAGACATTCTCAGTACCATGAATCCATATAAGTTTGAGCATTTGATTGCCAGCTTGCTTGAAGAAATGGACTATACGGATGTTCAAGTAACGAAGCAGAGCGGTGACAAAGGCATTGATGTCGTGGCAACAGCAAGGTTCGGCATTACTACTGTAAGAGAAGTAGTGCAGGTCAAAAGGGTTCAAGGAACGACAGGGGCTCCCGTCATCAATCAGCTTCGGGGAAGCCTCCACACTTATAACGCCATCAAGGGTATGGTCATTACATTAGGAACCTTTTCGGCGGAGGCCAAGAGAGAATCCTTGCCACATAATGCGGCTCCTATCACACTTATTGACGGTGAAACACTTATTGACCTTCTGATTGAACATGAGGTAGGTGTCATCCCCAGAAAAGTTTCTGTCTTTGATGTTGATGAGTCTTTCTTCCTAGGCCAAGCCCCCCCTATCTCTGACCAAGAATTGGGGGCAGCTGAACCTCAGTAGGTGACAACTTCAGTTTCACATTGTCCTAGACGGCAAAAACCAACAGTCGGCCCCATCAAGCTTGATGGGGCCGACTGTTCACGGTTTCCTGAGAGTGTGAAAACAACAGAATCCGCCGCCCAGCAGGCTACCGTACTGACCCGCCACTTCAAAGCACACGCGAGTCACCTCCGCATTGACACCCTTCAGCGGCTGATCGATGTGCTTCTGGCGATGATTGCCGCGAGGAGCATCAATCATCACGACCTGAGTCCTCACATGCCCGGTATCAGCACGCCGCAAGCCAAGAAAAGAAGGGCGGACCGAACCTTCCGGGATGAGCAGCTGGACATGGACTTTTTCATCGCTCTGCTCGTCGTCCATCTTCCACCGGGGAAGGTGTTGCTGAGTCTGGACCGCACCAACTGGGAGCATGGGGAAACGCCCATCAATTTTCTGGTGCTTGGAGCCGTGGTTCATGGCTTCACCCTGCCCCTGATTTGGGTTCCTCTTGATGAGTCTGGGAACAGCCATACCTATGCCCGTATGTGGCTGGTATTGAAGCTCCTCCGCGTCTTGCCAGCGAAACGCTGGCAAGGCCTGGTGGCTGACCGTGAGTTCATCGGTGCGGAGTGGTTCCGTTTTCTCCGTCGTCAAGGCATCAAGCGGGCGATCCGCATTCGGCACAGCGACATGCTGGACGACACGAATGGGAAGGAATGGTTTAAGCACGTCCAGCACGGTCATTTCCATGAAATCGACGAAAAGGTGTTCGTGTTTGGCGAACTCATGCGGGTGGTCGCGACGAGGTCATCCACAGGTGACCTCGTCATCATTGCCACAGATTTCAGCGCTCGGAAGACCTGGAAGCTGTACAAGCAGCGCTGGTCAATCGAGTGCACCTTCAGCAGCTTCAAGATGCGAGGCTTCGACCTGGAGCGGACTGGGATGACGGAAAGGAGCCGTCTACAGCGGCTCTTTGGCCTGGTGACACTGGCCTGGGTGTTCTGCTTGCGCCTGGGGGTCTGGCTGGGCCAGACCCAGCCCATCCCCGTTCTCAAGCATGGTCGTAGAGCGGTCAGTCTGGTGCGGCACGGTGCTCAGCATCTCGTGGATGCCTTACGGTGGAAACCCAAACAGTTCATGGCTGTCCTAGACCTGTTGACCCAGCCCTTTTGCCCACCAGGAGCGCCTTTAGACGAAGTTGTCACCTACTGAGCAGCTGAACTATGACTCCAGGAGCCGAGTACAACGAAGTCGAGATGCCCCTTGTTCAGCAGCTGCAACATCTTAGCTGGGAATTTCTCAGTGGCGACAAGTTTATTCCTGCAATGACTGAGCGCCATTCCTTCCAGCAGCACTTCTTGGAAACTCGGCTCCGTGAAGCGATAGTTCGCATCAACAGCCTAGATTACCCCTGGCTTGAAGACACACATATCGACCAAGCTATTGGCAAGCTCACACGACTTCCTGCCGAAATCCACGGACTGATGGGGACAAACGCGTACCTCACGGACTTGTTACTAGACGGAGTGCAAGTCATCGGTCCGGATGGAAAAGGCCATACCGTCCGTTTCATTGATTTTCGGCCAGACCGCCTGCATCACAATGATTTCCTAGCGGTCAATCAGTTTCGAGTAGACCCACCTGGCTACAGTGGTGGAGCCGGCTACATCGTGCCGGACATTGTGCTGTTCGTGAACGGTATTCCTGTCGTCGTTATTGAGTGCAAAGCTCCTGACAACTCAAATTCAGACATTGAGAAAGCTATTAACGACCTGCTTCTCTATCAGAATCTTCGGGGGAGCCAAGAACCGGAAGGAGTGCAGGGATTCTTCCATACGGTGCAGCTGTTGGTCGGAACGAGCTTTTACAAGTCAGTGCTCGGCACAGTAGGCGCTCCGGTAGAGAGCTACTTGACCTGGAAGGATACGTATCCTTTGACCAAGGAGGAGGTCGCTCAGCAACTTGGTAAGACTCAACTGTATCCGCAGCAGATTCTGACCGCAGGAGTACTCAACCCAGCGACACTCCTTGACTTACTAGAAAACTTCACCATCACGGATGCCAAATCCAAACGCGTCGCACGCTACCAGCAGTACCGAGCCGTCCGCAAGGCTCTGGAACGCCTCGAAACTGGGGAAACCAAGCTCCTCGGAGCAGAAGTAGATGGTCGTGGTGGCGTTGTCTGGCATACACAGGGCTCTGGGAAGAGTCTCACCATGATGTTCCTGGTCAGGGCTATCCGCACCATCCCAGCGTTGCGCTCCTTCAAAATTGTAGTCGTCACAGACCGGCGTGACCTTGAAAAGCAGCTCTCCAAGACTGCTCAAGTCGCCGGGGAACCGGTTACTGTCGCCAAGGGTGTCAAGAAGCTAAACGAAGCACTGGCCCTACGGGGAGCAGGCTTCATCTTCGGCATGGTGCAGAAGATGCGCGGACAGGCTGGAGAAGCGTTTGACCCCGAACAAGCGGTACTTAACGACCAGCCAAATATCCTGGTCCTGGTCGACGAAGCGCACCGCTCGCACAGCAATGCGCAACATGCTCATCTGCGGGCTGCCCTGCCTAATGCCGCCATGATTGGCTTTACGGGGACACCCATTATCAAAGGGCAGGCCAAGAAGACCCACGAAATTTTCGGGCCGCTTATTGATACTTACACCATCCTGGAAAGCCAACAGGACAAAGCCACTGTGCCCATCTTGTACGAAGGACGGAAGGTCAACGCGTTCCTAAAAGATGGGCAGAGTGTCGACAGTTTGTTCAACGTGTTCTTCGACGAGCTGAGTGATGAGCAGCGAAGCCAGCTTCAGCAAAAGTACGCCACACAGGGAGAACTTCTCAACTCTCCTAAGCTCATCGCGGATAAGGCCGCAGACATGTTGCTGCACTACGCCAGCGAAATTCTGCCCAATGGCTTTAAGGCGCAGGTCGTCGCTCACAGCCGCGCCGCAGCGGTCGAGTATCAGAAGGCCTTTGTCAAGGCACAGCAAGAGCTGCTGGACCGTCTTGAGCAGCCGAATCCGGTATTCGGTCTCCCACCTGAGAAGCTGGCCGGCCTAGACGAACACACTCGCAGGTTGGCAGCAGCCTATCCTCACCGTAAGCGCGTCGCTGCGCTTCAGTTCGCTGCCGTCATCTCTGGTGGCGGTAAGAACGACCCTGCCGAGTGGGACGAGTGGACTGACCCGAATAAGCAGGAAGCTCGTATCGGTGAGGATGGGGAGTTTAAGAACCCAGACCATCCACTCAGCATCATCATTGTCAAGAGCATGCTGCTGACTGGATTCGACGCCCCTATTGAGCAGGCGCTCTACCTTGACCGGAACATCCGCAACCATGAGCTTCTTCAGGCCATCGCCCGCGTCAATCGCACTTATCCAGGCAAGCACCACGGTCTGGTCGTGGATTACTACGGAGTCGGCCACCACCTGGCACAGGCGCTTAGCGACTATACACAGACTGACATTCAGGGAGCCATGACCTCTATCAAAGACACGCTGCCCGCGTTAGAGGCGGCTCACCATGAGGTCACCCGAATGTTCATAACGGCAGGCAACCCTATTGAGAACCGCGAAGCCTGCGTTACGCAGCTCGCTGACCAGAAGCTAAGAGCCGAATTCAAAGTCAGGCTCAAAGCGTTCACAAATGCGCTGGAAATCGTGCTGCCTCGTCCTGAAGGGCTGAAGTTCACCAAGGACGCCGCATTACTCAATGCTATTTACGACATGGTGCTGGTCGTCTACCGCGACCCCGATGACGAGGGCTTGCCATTGGGGGCCGGAGCGAAGGTTAAAGCACTGATTGCGCAGTATGTCAGTGCGAATGGCATAGAAATCAAGGTGCCGAAAATCGAAATTCTGGACCCGAACTTTAAGACTGAGGTTGGAGCCTTCACCTCAAAACGCACTCAAGCAGCTGCGATGGAGCATGCCGCTCGCCACTTCATCAACGTCAAGCTGGAAGAAGACCCCATCCACTACAAGAAGCTCAGCGAACGGCTTGAAGACATCATCAAGGAGCATGACCAGCACTGGGACGCTCTGGTAGAGGCACTGAAAGCCTTTATCGAGGAACTGCAAAAGGATAAGCCTGCTGATAGCACCGGCCTCGACCCCTACAATGAGGCTCCTTTCTTCCGGCTTGTTCTGGATGCCCGGAGTCAGAAGCTGGAAGACTTGGACGAGCAGGCAGGCCGGCAGCTTATTGCCGATACTCTGCATATTGTTCAGGAACTGCGCAAGCGAACTACAGTCCTCGATTTCTGGCGTAATCCGGTGCAGCAAGGCAAGGTTAGGGGTTGGCTTGAAAGCTACCTCGACGATATGAACCTCGTCAGCTTCGAGCAGTGTGGAGTCGTCGCTGACGACCTGATGCATCTTGCGAAGCGCCTGTATGCCCGTTGGAGTTCACCTTTCTGACATAGGCAGCGACCATACTGTCATGAATGGAATGGTCGCTTCACCTCAATGAGTTGAACTTCACCGTGAGGGAAAGCTCCAGACGAAAAACGGTCAGTCTGGGCCTGGAACGAGACGGACAACTGCTCGTTCTTGCACCGCAGGGCACCCCTGCACGGCAACTTGAACAGTTCATTGAGTCAAGGATGGACTGGATTTATGGCAAGCTCGCTCTCAAGACGGAGCTTTACCGTTCCCCTCAGCAGCGGGAGTACGTTACTGGGGAAGGCTTCCTGTACGCTGGACGGTCTTACCGGTTGCTGCTAGTTCCTACCAGTCAAGGCAGACCTCCACTACGCCTGCACGGTCAACGGTTCGAACTGGCTCACACCGACGCAGCACAGGGGCGGGAACTGTTCGTAGCCTGGTACTCGGCACAGCTGAACGACTGGGTACAGGCACAGCTTGCACGGCTTCAATCACGGTTGAGATGTCCTCCTAAAGAAATCCGTGTGACCGACTTGGGTTACAGGTGGGGCGCGGCCAGCAGGACGGGGAGCATCACCCTTCACTGGCGAGTCGCCTTACTGCCGCACCGCGTTGCCGAATACGTTCTGCTTCACGAACTCGTTCACTTGGAGTTTCACCACCACCGACCAGCCTTCTGGGAACGCTTGGAGGTCATGCTGCCTGACTACGCCGACCGCAAGGCCTGGCTGGCTCAACATGGCGCAGACTACGACCTGTGAACTTCTGCGCACACAAAGCCCGAACTTCAGCACGGAAACGGCCTCACACTCCTTCCCAAGTTGCAATCGGCGAACATGGCGCCGTACGGTTGCAGCTCACATGACGGTGAATCACAGCGTTTTTCTCCAGAAAAATCGGGGCCGCCGAGGTTGCAACTTCGGGCTGAACACCTCCCCCCTCCCCTCATCAGACGAAGCCCCCCAACAGGCTGCGCGGAGGGGTTGTAGGGTCCCCCCCCGGCCATACGTGTACTTCCGGTGTGCGTGCTCCCTACCGGGAACCCACTTTGCTCCGAGGTACGTGACCAAAATGGCTCAGCATGCGAATTTCAGCCCAGACTCCTGCGTTCTTTCGGCTGCGCCTCGCTACTTCGTAGCGGATTTCCTTTGAGAACTGGGGTTCTTCACGCGATTCTCTGGCAAGTCACGCGCAACACTGGGCAACACATACGCTGTACGGCTGTTCTGGCCTTCGCCACGTCACGGTGAAACCGGTAGTCGGACTCGCAGTACCGTGCGTTACTGTCTTCGGGGTACGACTGGGCTGCGTGCCTAACCCTGACCTGAACAGCGCGACCCAGTACAGGTAAAGCGCAGAACCTACGTGTTTCCCGAAGGAGAAAAGGCTCAGCTCTGAGTTAACCTACTCCCGCAAACGGATTTCTTTTGACCTCAAACCTTCCCTTCGTTCATCGCTGCGCACCTCATTCTTCGGGTGAGCTCCGGGTAACGCTCGTTGTTGACCCAGGCAACCGAGGACACCAGAACGGCCTGCGGAGTACGCCGAGAGACAGGCTAACGAAGTACGACCGCCGCGCAGCGGCCGCGAAGCGAACACCCAGACAGCGAACACTCAACTCACCGTATTACGTTATATAGTAATGAATATGGACAAAATCTCTAGAATGCCGTGTACGACGACGTTTACGTTTTCAAAATTGAAATAAGGGCGGTGTAGACGTGGTTTCTGCGCATCTTAAGGCGAACGATGTGGCTCCATTCATCGAAAGTGCCTCTCCAGGCAGCGTGCAAGTTGTCGCCGCCATGCCAGGGATGGGCAAGACGACAGCCATGTACGCCGCCCTGGCTGAGCATGTTGCTGCCATTTGGGGTAGTCCAGGCACGCTTTCCTGTCCCTACCGAATCCTATGGGCTACGCAGAGCACTATCGGGGAAGCTTCGCTCGGCGAGGGTGCCTGCAAGGACATCAACGAAGCTTGGAAGGCGCATGGCCTTCCCACAACGTGTCGGGTCCTGAAAGGCCGTGACCACTGCTCGTCCAAAGCTAAGTACGACCATCAGTTCAGCTGGGAACCCGATGAATCTATCCGGGTCATCAGTCACGCACACCTGCCGGTCCTGTTAGCCGATTCGCGGAGCAAACTTAAGTCCGATTTCATGGCCGAGGTCAAGCTGATTGTCGTTGACGAGGACCCGCTGAACAGCTTGGTCACAACCATTGGGCTGGATTCTGGACGGACCAGTACCACCGATGAAACCATCCCAAGTCTGACGCCGGCAGAACTTCAATGGCATCTGAGTTCTGGCAAAGGTGGCGCGTTGGAGAAGGCGCTCTTTGAGCTGATGGAGGAACTATGTGCTGGCGAACATGAGGGCATAACTGTAGAGAACCCGATTAGCGGTGCTGAGCAAATAAGCTTTTCGGGGGCGAAGTTCTGGGAAGCTCTCCGTAAGAAATGCTCCGCACCCGACTGGAAAGGCTTTGAGGAAACCCTGACGGAGCTTTGCTTCACAGATGAACGTAGCGTTCTGGCAGGGCAGGTCGTCCAAGCTTTCAAGGAGGACTTCTCTGCGTCAGGTTGCCAGCAGAGTGGCCGCTTCGGTCTGCAGCGCTTGCAGCAAGGCGGCAGGGATTCAGTAGGGTTTAGAGCAGATGTTCTGCGGGTGCTACCGAAATCTGCTCCACCTATCATCGTCCTGGACGCCTACGCAGAAGAAGACAACCGGCAATACAAGTTGATGTTCCCAGAGCACGATGTAAAAATCAAGCGTCTGGGTGAAATCATTCCTCTGGATATCGAGATTGAAAAAGACCTGTACATTGAACGCAACAATCTGAACCAGGCACGCTCCTGGGGACGAAGACGTTACGCACTGGAGTACATAGAAAAGCTATGTGCTGCACACCTGCCAGGCGTACTGGTCCTCAGCTTCAAAAACGTCCTTGATACGCAGGACAGCAAACTACGTGAGGACGGCTGGGCCTGCCCAAAGAACCTGCTTACCCAACACTGGTTCGCTGGTCGCGGCTCCAACAGGGCGAAGGGGTGCCATGTGCTCGCACTCCATCCTCCAGAACGGCCAACGCTCTTCGCGAATCACTTTCTGGCTGCTTTATCTCCAAACAATGCAACTCTCCGCGAGCAACTTGCTAGACACCTACGAGATACTGAGTTGCTGCAAATGTTCCACCGTGGACGGCAGCCATTGTATGGGGGTACGGACAAACCCAGAGTCATAGCCGCTTTCGACTGTTCCTACCTGGCAAAACCCTGGGCCAATGTCACCGTGCTACCGGAGATTCTGACACCGAAAAGCAAAAACCCTGTTCATCGTTACGCACTACGCACCCTGGCAGAAGAGATTGCAAACCTGTACGGAGCTATACCGCACGACTTGCTCGTCACTTTGGGACTTTTCTCCAAGAGTAAGGCGACACCAGTGCGCAACGAGTTGAAGGAAAAGGTTTACGAGCAAGCAGGCAAAAACAAGTCGAACCGTGCCAAAGCGCCGCACTTCGCTAATTGGACTGACTTGGACAGCAATCCAATCGGCTATACATATGAGCCTGCAGCCAATACCAACCCGCAAGCCGTTCTACGTCTCCTTACACCTGATGCTCGGTTTGCGGAACTACAAAGCTTTAAAGTCGAGGTTCCAGGCTACCCAACCAAAACACGCGTCGTCTACGCCACCTCCAAGGATAAAGCTCAATCACCCGCAGTCCTCAACCTGCTGAAAGTCGAATAACGCCTTTAGATTTCTTTTGACTCCTTTTCTCCTTCTTCGGGGAACACCCCGGCCATACATCTCTAAACCCACTCACTGCCCACTGCGACCTGACCGGTCCGGTGGGTTTTTCAGGAGGTCACCATGTACACAAAAACCATCAACGAAGCCGAGTTCTGTGCAGCTCACGCACGCGGTCTCAAAGACGCAGAGCTAGCGAACCAGTTCGGCATCAGCCTGTCTACCGTCAAGCGCAGGAAGCGCGAGCTGGGACTTGGCAGCAACTGTGCCCACAACAACCGTGGCCTGCTCGCCCAGCGAATGGTCGCAGAGTATCTGGCAGGCGAGGGCATGAGCACTGAAGTCCCCGCGTCGCACCAAGCCCCAGCTGACCTGCTCGTCAATGGTTACCGAGTTGAGGTCAAACTGGGCTACCGCAGGAGCGCAGCCGTGCAGTTCAGGCTGCCAGAACAGCGCAATTCGTTTCAGGGCCAGTACCAGTATCACAAGGACTACCGCAAGGACACCGATTATCTGGCTCTAGCGGTGCTGAATGATGCAGAGGACGCGCTGGAATACCTGTACCTGCTCCCTGCCTCGGAACTCCAGCCCACCATCACCCTGCACCCTGAGCAGCCGTTCTGCCGTTACCAGCAGTACCTGTTCAATCTGGTGCCCCTGCGAGTGGCTTGTGCGGCGGCCTGACTCTGGACTGGTCCTGCTCCGGGTCTGCGCTTACTGGGAGCGGGGATCCCCAGGCGGGCATGGCTCCCAGCAGGCCGTGAACGATACAGGAAAGCCGCTCCATGTCCAGGGTCATCTCCCAGGCTGGACGGGGGTTCTCAGAGCGCTCAGCGCCGCGTGGAGGCAGCCAAGCCCGCACACCGGCAGGCTGGGGATGGCGCAACTTCGGATCTGTATAGATCTCCACGCGGCCTTCGGCGATGGCACTGCGCCACTGACCAAGTTGCCGCAGGAACCCTTCTGGGTTGTCCAGTCTCAAGTCGGGTATATCCAGCGCTGCCCTGCGCCGGGTGGAGAGCGGGTCAGGAGCCAAGTCATAGACCACTTCTTCAAGCGGCACCGTGGCAATCAGGGTCAGCAGGGTCATGGCCAGCTGCATACTCATCGAGGTGCGGTGATAGGCCTTCCTCGGATATTCCCAGGCCCAACGGACCTGCTCCAGATTGTCCTGAATACACAGCGTGGCCGCGTTCATATTGATGACGTGCCGTTCGCGGGGATCTTCTTCGGGTTTTTTCCGTGGCACCGTCAGTCCTCCCTACCCAGGCGCAGACTGTCCACTGGGCTGGCCCGCCTGTGGGCCTCTTTGAGATCCTCGACCTGCATGACCACGTAGTGATTGGTCATCTCCAGCGTGGTGTGGCCCAGAATCCGCTGGAGGGTAAAGACATCACCGGAATTTCGCAGGTAGTTCACGGCGAAACCACGCCGGAAAGCATGCGGGCTGTAACGCTTGGTCCCGGCGGCCTTGCAGAGCCGTTCCAGCAGTTGTTTGACCGTGTTGCGGTTCATCGGATCACCGGTTCTGGAAAGAAAAAGGATGGGTTCTTCTGTTTGAGGACGCTCCTGTTTCAGATAGCGGTTCATGTGCCTCAGCGCCGTTCTGGACACCGGAACTGTGCGGGCACGCGATCCTTTGGCGCGGCTGATGTCCAGACGGCCCCCCGGCTGAAGATCGTCCAGGCGAATGCCGCACAGTTCGGAGGCACGCACGCCGGTGTCGTATAGCAGCACCAGCATGGCCCTGTCACGCAGCGGATGGTTGGATTCTCCCGCAGCCGCCAGGAGTAAGCCCATGTCGGCGCGTGTGACCGCAGGCAAGATGTGCTTGGGCAACTTCGGCAAGGACACTCGGCGCATCGGGGAGCGGTCCAGCACCTCGTCGTCTTCCAGCCACATGAAGAACGTCTTGAGGGGCCGCAGGCGGGCGTGGGCACCGCCGGGGCTGAGGGTTCCGCCTATTTCGGCAGCGTAGGCCCGCAGCAGCTGGCGGGTCACGCCGGAGACGCTGGTGACGTGCTGCTCGGCGGCGTACTCGGCAAACTTGTTCAGCGCACTGCGGTACGCCGCCAGGGTGTTGGGACTGTGGCCGCGCTGGCGGCCATAAGCCAGGAAATCCTGGATGTGATGTTGCAGGTCAGCGTTCATATCTGGTCACCTCGTTCCTGGGTTCTGTCACGGCTGGCGGGGTGCTGAAGACCACACGCTTTGGGACTGAGCACCCCACGCTTTGGACAAATTGAACCCGGTACAAAGTCCAGATTTCAGGCGAGACTAAAACGAAAAAACCGCGTCCTGTTCGGATACGCGGCTTTTTCTGGCTCGTTTGGTGCGAATGCCCAGACTTGAACTGGGGACCTCACGCTTATCAGGCGTGCGCTCTAACCAGCTGAGCTACACTCGCAAGCGGAGATAACTTTAGCAAGAGGTGAACAGAGTGTCAATACTGCTCTGCGCCGCCAGACCACAGCTCTCCCCTTCCCCCTTGATCCCCGCTGCGCCTAGACTGCTGCTGTGAAGCACTGCGCGCCGGAAGAGACCGTTCACCTTGACAAGCTGCGGGAATTGCTGCGGATCAGCCAGTGGCCGGAGTTGCGCCAGGAACTGAGGAGCGCCGATAGGATGCTGACCCCAGAGCAATACGCCGAAGCGGGAGTGATGGCTTTGCAAGCCGGCCTTCCCGAACTGGCAGCACGCTGGGCCGAGCAAGCGGGAGAGAATCAGCTTCAGGCGGCAGCTTGGCTGCGGACCGGGCAGCATCAGGCCGTACTGGACACCCTCAGTGGTGACGACTACCGCACTCTGGCCCTGCGCGCCCGCGCCTACCTGTTGGCCGGAAACCGGCCCGCCGCACAGGAGCTGGCCGCCCAGGCCCACGCACAAGCTTTTGTCGCTGGGGACGCCCCTGCTCTGATCGCGGCCATCGCCCTGCTGGGGGAACTGGATCTGCGCGGCGCCCTGGAATCCGGCAGCCGCACCGGGCTGATGAGTGCCCTGAATATTCTGGCCGAAGGACTCAAGATTGCCGAGATCGTGAACGAAGCCGCCGACCCACACATCCTGGCACTGATCGCCCTGACCCAGCAGCACATTCAGAATGGCCCCAAAGCCCAGGCCACCGCCGCCAAAGCGCTGGACCGCTCGCTGGCCTTTAGCCCCAGCAGCGTGCTGGCACTGACGGTGCTGGGCCGCCATGAGGAAGCCCAGGGTCAGGCCGAGGCCGGCACGCTGGCAGACAGCTGGTGGACCTGGGCCAGAGCCTGAACACCTACGCCAGACCGGCGTGCCGGGCAATCGCCTGCGCGGCCTGCGTGGGCGTCAGCTGCGAGGTGTCGAGGGTCAGCTTCCTGCCGGGATGGGCAAAACCCCGTGTTTGTCCAGCGTGGCCTGCAAAGCGGCCGGGTCGTTCAGGTTCAGCCGGGCGCGGCGCTCCGGCAAGGGCATCCGCCGCAGCAATTCCTCAGTGGAGCACGTCAGAGCGACCGGCACGAACGCTCCCGTCCGCCGGGACAGTTCCAGGCCCACGGTGCGTTGGCCGCTCCCAGGTGGCCCGATCAGCTAGAAGAGGTGGCTCATACGCTCAGCCTAAAGAATCGGGCAACGGCGCGTGTTTGCAGCGGCTTGTACACCGCCTAACATGGAGGAATGAAAGTTCACACCCTTTTGACCTCAGCCACCTTGCCCCTGCTGCTGGCAGGCTGCGGCGGCGGCAACGAAGCTACCGGCGCACTCGAAGACCTGATCAACTCGCGTGACAAGTACGAAGTATCGCAGGCCGCAGGCGTCACCAATTACGATTTCGGCAACACCGAAGTGGCGTCACAAACCACGATGGAAGCCCGCTCGGAGGGTGCTTGGCGCGTCAACCTTGGTGGCCCGAAGCTGCAACCCGAGGACTTCGGTGATTTGCAGCAGGAAACCAGCAACGACACCAATACGCTTTACCGCATCACTGGCGGCCCTTTTGAAGGTGGCCTGCTTCAGGAATCCGCCAGCGGCGAGATCAGCATCGCGTCTGAGGAGTGGGTGGCTGGGGACAGCTGAGGCCGCAGCGCTCCATTCCTACAGCGCTGCATTCATACAACATCCAAGAGTGGCAAGAGAGCGATGGTGCCGCTTCCCACCCTTTGTTAACCCACATTCAGTCCTCAAACAGAGCTGTCCCCACCCGCACCAGGGTGGCGCCCTCCTCAATGGCTGTCTCAAAGTCACCACTCATCCCCATACTCAGCTCACCCAGACCCAGATCATGCGCCCGCTGCGCCGCCTCACGGAAGATGCAGCGGGCGGCTTCAGGCTGATCGTAGGGCGCCATGACCATCAGGCCACGCACTTCCAAACCAGTCCCAAGTACCTCTCGCAGCACGGCGGGTAAGTCGGCTGCCGGGATGCCATGCTTCTGTTCCTCGCCGTTGTGGAGCTGAAGCAAGACTGCTGGAGCGTGACCCCATTTCTCAGCGTAGCGGGCCACCACTTCGGCCTGGGCCACGTCCTCAATGGCGTGAACCAGGCTCACCTGCTCCAGATATTTGACCTTGTTGCTCTGCAGCGGCCCGATGTAGTGCCACTGCGGTTGCGGCGCCCCGCCCGCCGTTTCGGTCCATTCCTGCACCTTGTCGCGCACTTCCTGGCCCCGGTTCTCACCCAGCGGGAATGTGCCGTGCGCCAGCACCTTCGCCCGAATTTCGGAGAGAGGGCGTCCCTTGGTCACGGCCACCAGCTCCGCGCTGCCTGGGACGCGTCCAGCTTTGGCTTCAGCGGCACGAATACGGGTCAGAATGTCAGGCAGGCTCATGGATGTATTGTGCCACCCACACGCTCAGGCCTGTGCCCCGCCTGCCGCCACCCGGCTGGGATCCACGCCCAGCTTGTCCAGCGCGCGCTGCCAGCGTGCCTCGGCAGGCGTATCCCATAACAATTCAGGCGTGGCGTCTTCCAACCACAGCCAGGCTCCCTCACGGGTTTCGCCTTCCAGCTGCCCCTCACTCCAGCCCGCGTAGCCCAGCAGCAGCCAGTAGCGCTGAGCACTCTGGCGCACCTGGGCGAAGGTTTCGGCGTGGGTGGTCGCCATCAGGCCTTCCACCAAGCGCAGTTCGCCCGCGCCGCCCACAGGCCGCTCATACAGGCACCAGCCCACTTGCAGCTGCACGGGCCCGCCCAGCAAAGCCTCACCCTGCGCGTCAGTCGCGTCGGGCAGCAGTTCGTGGATGGGTGTCCCGGTGGACTGGGTCAGCACCAACCCGGCGGCCCCTTCTTCGGTGTGTTCCAGCAGCAGAATCAGGGCGTCTCCGAAGAAACTGCCACGCAGATGTGGACTGGCGACCAGAAAGGTCAGGGGGGGCGCTTCAGCAGAATCGGACATGGGTTCCCTCCTCTTTTAGGCTAATACTTTCCAGCTCATCCAAAGAACAGCGGGCAGAGAGGTCGGGGCCCAGCGCCCATTCCTCTCTGCCCGCTACTCATCACTCAGGCGTTCGCTTCGCCGCTGCGGCGGCCCCGGCCCTTCTTAGGGGTAGGGGGTGGAGTCACGGTCTCGCCTTCCAGCGCTTTCAGGCCGCCCACGAGCGCATGCTCCAGCACCTCATCCAGCGTGGCGCAGGGGTGAAACTGCATGCTGGCCCGCAGGTGCGCGGGGATGTCGGCGATGTCCGGCTCGTTGGCGACCGGCAGGATGATGTGCCGGATTCCGGCGCGGCGCGCACCCAGCACCTTCTCCTTGAGACCGCCGATCGGCAGGTAGCGTCCGGTCAGGGTCATTTCGCCGGTCATGGCCGTGTCGCGGCGGGCGGGTACACCCGTCAGGGCACTGATCAGCGACGTGGTGATCGCACCGCCTGCGCTGGGGCCTTCTTTGGGGATGGCCCCGGCTGGCACGTGAATGTGGATTTCGGAGTTGTCCAAGCGGTCTTTGTCGATGTGGAAGCGCTCGGCGTTGGTCTTGGCGTAGCTCAGCGCGGCGCGGGCCGTTTCCTTCATCACGTCACCCAGCTGTCCGGTCAGGACCAGACCGCCCTTGCCGGGCATCACGCTGGTTTCCACAAACAGGATGTCGCCGCCCACCGGGGTGTAGAACATGCCAGTGCTGACGCCCACCATGTCCTGTGGCGCTTCGGATTCGGGGGTGTGACGCGGTTTGCCGAGGTAGCGTTCCAGCTCAGTGTCGGTCACGCGGGCACGCTTGATCTCGCCCAGCGCGATGCGGCGGGCCACCTTGCGGGCCACGGTGCCGATCTCGCGTTCCAGGTTACGCACGCCCGCTTCACGGGTGTACGAGCTGATCAGTTTTTCCAGCGCCGGGTCGGTCAGGGTAATCTGGTTCTTCTTCAGACCGTTCTGCTCCATCTGGCGCGGTACGAGGTAACGCTTGGCAATTTCCAGCTTCTCCTGCTCGATGTAAGAGGAGAACTCGATCACTTCCATGCGGTCCATCAGCGCTTCGGGAATCTGGTCGGGATAGTTGGCGGTGGCGATAAACATGACCTCGGACAGGTCGAACGGCACGCCCATGTAGTGATCGGTAAAGTGCTGGTTCTGTGCCGGATCGAGGACTTCCAGCAGCGCGCTGGAGGGGTCGCCCTGATAGCTGGTTCCCAGCTTGTCGATTTCGTCCAGCAGCACCACTGGGTTTTTGGTTCCGGCGCTGCGCAGACCCTGAATAATCCGCCCCGGCATAGAGCCGATGTAGGTGCGGCGGTGACCCCGGATATCCGATTCGTCGCGGGCGCCGCCCAGTGCGATGCGGACGTACTCGCGGCCCAGCGCCGCAGCGATGCTCTGCGCGATGGAAGTCTTCCCGACCCCAGGAGGTCCGGTGAACACCAGAATCGGGCCTTTGTTCACGTCGGCAGCAGTAATTTCACCGCGCTCGGCGCGGGCTTTGCGCAGCTGACGCACAGCCAGGAACTCCAGCACGCGGTCCTTGACTTTTTCCAGGCCGTAGTGGTCTTCATCCAGCGTTTTGGCAGCCTGCTCGATGTCCAGGCGATCCTCGCTGCGCTTGTTCCAGGGCAGTTCGGTCACCCAGGTCAGGTAGGTGCGGATCACGCCCGCCTCGGCGGCGTCGGGGTGCATCCGTGACAGCCGGCCGATTTCGCGGTCAATTTCCTTCTTGACGTCTTCTTTGAGGCCCAGTTCGTCAATCTTGGTGCGGAAAGCTTCGGCTTCGTCCAGCTCCTCGCCGTCTTCACCGCCGCCTTGCAGCTCGCGCTGAATGGCCTTGAGCTGCTCACGCAGGAAGTATTCGCGCTGGTTCTTGTCAATTTCTTCTTTGACCTGGGCGCGAATCTTGGCCTGCACCTCCTGGACTTCCTGTTCGTTGTCCAGCAGCGCCAGCACCCGGCGGGCCCGGGCAGGAATGTCAGTCAGTTCCAGCAAAACCTGCTTGTCTTCCAGACGGAAATCCATGTGAAAGGCGATGTGATCGGTCAGCTCGCCCAGATTGTCCTTGGCGTGGGCCACCTGCTGCGCTTCAGAGGAAATACGGCCCGCCTGGGCCACCTCGTCGAACTTGCCCAGCAGTTCACGGCGCAGCGCTTTTTCTTCGTTGGCGTCACCCGTGCTCAGACGGGGCAGACGCAGGGCTGCCAGGAAATAACCGCCCTCGTCTTGCCAGGTAAAGGTCTTGACAGCGGCGCGCTCCTGGGCTGAGACCAGCAATTGCAGGCTGCCGTCAGGGTTCTTGCGGACCCGCAGAATCTGGCACACGGTCCCGAAGTCATAGAGATCCTTGGCCTTGGGATCGTCCACGTCTTTATCAAGTTGCGAGACGATCAGGATGTGCTTTTCGCCTTCCATGGCGGCCTCAATGGCCTGAATGGAAATGGCACGGCTGGCGTCGATGTGCTGCACCATGCCGGGATAAATAACGCTGCCGCGCACCGGGCAGACCGGGACGGAGCGGGGAATGCGGTTGGATTCGGACTGAGACATTGATGGCTCCTTTGCCTGTCAGGGACTGCGGGGCAGACCCACGAGTAAAAGCGCAAACGGAAGAGGAAAGGCAAGCGGTGAAGCTGTGAGGCAACGACTTGGAAGAAAGAGAAGTCACCCGGATCGGCTGGAAAGGTACACGGCTCCGGGCCAATAACCGTGCAGGAAACTTGAGTGCAAGTCTATCAACTCTGCTTTATTCTTTCAAGCGGAGGACCTGCTGGATTAAGGTGCTGTCAGGCCACTTGTTTCCGCGTCTTGGGGCGGAAAAACGACGCTGTCCACCTGTACGCCGTAGCGCAGCAAGATGGTTTTGAGCCGCTGCATGGCACTGAACGCCAGCTCTCGGTCGGTCGGCCCAAAAGCCAGGGTCAGCTGTGCGCTCTGACCGGGGCGGGGTTCACGCGCCTGGATCTGCAATGGGCGGCGAAAAGCCGGGTCACTGGTCACATCACGCAGCACCTGGAGAAATTCCAACTCCGGCAGTCCTTCCAGCGAAAATACGATGCCCTGACGGTCTGTCATGCGTTCTATTGATGACGTGCTAAGTCGGTAACACTTCAGGGTAGATACCTAGCAATTTGGCTGGGAGTTGCCGATAGCGGATTTTCGGCCATACCGTACGGAGGTAAGCCTTGAGTTGCTCCAGCGTCTCTGGGCAAAAATTGGCGAGTTGGTGGTGTTTGACATAGGCCCACACTCGTTCAATGGGGTTGAGTTCAGGGCTGTACGGTGGCAGGTACGTTAGGCTCAGTCGTTCATGTTGTGATACGAAGGCCGAAACGGCCTTCGCCTTATGGATTTTAGCGTTGTCCACCACAACAGTGATCTTCCCCTTGATGTGTCGCATCAGATGCGTCAAAAATGCGATGAAGCCCATCGCTTTGACCGACCCTTCGTGTGTCTGCTGGAAAAACTGGCCCTTAGACGTAATCCCGCCAATCACGGAGAGCTTTTTCCAATTGGTCTTGGCCAGAATCACTGGGGTCTGACCACGCGTGGCCCAGGTGTTGCCAATCACGGGCTTCATACTGATTCCGACTTCATCGGCCCAGACGATGGTTTCACCATCATCTATCTTTTTTTTCCAGGACTGGAAGCTCTGCTTCCAGCCAAGCGTCGACCTGCTCAGCATTCTGTTCCAACGGGCGTTTTTCTGCTTTCTGCCAGGAAAAGCCCCAGCGTAACAGCAGCTTTCCGACCCAGTCGTGGTCATACCAGACACCATATCTGCATCCAATCTCGTCGCGAATACGTGCGGTAGTCCAGCGCCCGTCTGGAAAACGCTGTGGATCTGGCCCTGCCTCAATCATCGCCATGATTTCAGCCACTTGGTGATCGGTGAGAAAGGAGGGACGTCCAGAGGAGAAAGTAGCTTCAAGGGTATCGCCATGTCGTAAGCGCTGCCGCCAGGTACGAACAGTGCTGGCGCTGACACCAAAACGCTGGGCAATCGTCTTGGAGGACAGGGTCATATCGGAGAGCATCGGAAGAGCGGCGAGTCGCCGCTCTTCCATCTGCTGACGTGTCCATCGGCTGGGCCGCCAAACCTCACTCACGGTTTCAGTCTAACTCTGTCGTGAACTTACCGCGTTATCAATAAGGTAGGGAGTACCGCTGGCCCAGGCGTGAGCGGAGAGGCCATCAGACCTTGGCCAAGTGCAGGGCCAGCAGGCAGAGGCCTACTCCACGCCGATGTGGTCAGTTGGCCCTCAGCCTTCTACTGATGCAGAGGGTTAATCTGAGGTAGATGATCCCGCGCCCTCTCCTCCACCGCCTGTATATCGGCTGCGTATCGGCGGCCCTGTGCTTGGCAACCACGCTGGGTGGGACCACTCAGGCGCAGGGGTGGGCTGGGTCTTTACGGAACAGTGCGGTCACCTGGCGGGTCACGCTGGCACAGGCCCCAGCAGAACAGAGCGTTCCTCCCCCGTCTGAGCCTTTGCCTTTATCTACGGCAACTCCCAGTCCGCGCTGGAGCAGTACGCGGAGTGGCTTGCCAGGCAGTCCACAACCGAGTTTCAGTGTGGCTGCCCCAGTCGGCACGCAGGTGGGGCTGACGCAGGTCAGTACGGCCATCTACGAGCTGTCGGACCTGGAAGTCAGTGGCCTGGGGAATGCCGGAGACGCGGCCCTGGGACAGCAACTCCGCGCCGAGTTCCGTACACTCGCCGAGCTGGGGCAATCCCAGAGCCATGCTCTTGAACTGGCCGTACTGAACCGCAGCCCTGCTGGCACCGAACTGGCCATCCGCTGGACCGAAGGCTCCGCCCTGTCTACTGAGGCTGAATCCCGCCTGCAACCCACCGTGCAACTCAGTCAACTGCTGTTGCCAGGTGGGCTGCGCGGTCCTGTACAGGTCAGCAGCCCTGACGCAGCCACCCAGGCCCGTTACCGCCGGTTGCCGCCCAGTGCCCTGGACCGCCTGAATATCAGCGCCGACGCACCCTATGGCCTGCCGCTCAGCGCCGGAGAACGGATCAGTGTCCCCGCTCAGCGTCCGGTAGATGAGCTGTTCCGCGATGTCCTGAGCAGTATTCCGGCCCTTAACGATTGGGCCCTCCCTAGCCCTGCGGAGCTGCCCGTCCTGGACCTGCGCCGGGAGCAGGTGTATCAGGGCCAGAACTCGCGGGGCGACCATCTGTTTCAGACGCAGGGGTCGGCTCTGCCCTGGCAGCAACAACTGAAAGGAAGCAGCGGCAGCCAGCTGACCCTGGAAGTGGTGGATATGGCGCAGATGTCCCAGGCGGTCTACCGCAGCGATGGCCTGCCCCATTCATCGTTCGAGTTCAGCACCATGCACCTGCGTGTCACAGCCCAAAGTGGTGCAGCCCGCGTCAGCTTCACAGTGCAGTTGCGCTTTACCTCGGCATTGCGTCCGGTGGGCTCCTGAACTTGGTGAAGCCGACTCAATTGCCCTGGCCTACCGTGCGCCAGGCCTTACTGGACTGGTTTGACAGCCAGGGCCGTGATCTGCCCTGGCGCGTAGGGCCTGAAGGTAGACGTGATCCTTACCGCGTATGGGTCGCGGAAATTTTGCTGCAACAAACCCAGGTGGCGCGCGGCCAGGTGTATTACGGCCGCTTTCTGGAGGCTTTTCCGGATGTGCAGGCCCTGGCCGCCGCACCGCAAGACGCCGTGCTGAAAGCCTGGGAGGGCTGCGGTTACTACGCCCGCGCCCGCAACCTTCACCGCGCTGCTGGCCTGGTGGCCGCTCAGGGCTTTCCGCAGGAGTATGCGGACTGGCTGGCCCTGCCGGGTGTGGGTCCATACACGGCGGCGGCGGTCAGCAGCCTGGCGTATGGCGAGGCACGCGCGGTCAGTGACGGCAACGTGCGCCGGGTCCTGGCTCGCCTGCTGGGCGAACGTCAGCCGTCCGAAAACTGGGTCCAGACCCGCGCCGACGAATTGCTTGACCAGGACCGACCCGCCGCCTGGAACGAAGCGGTGATGGACCTGGGGGCTACCGTCTGCACCCCCAAGGCGCCAGCTTGCTCTGTCTGCCCACTGCGCCAGTGGTGCGCGGCTTATGCCTCGGGTGAACCCACCGCCTACCCAGCCCCCAAAAAGCGCACTGCCGCCCAGCAGGTGCAGGCTGCCGCGCTCCTGATCGGCGACGGACAAGCGGCAGTGCTGGAACAACGCCAGGGCACCTTGCTGGGTGGCCTGTTCGGCCTGCCCCTGCAAGAGTTGACGTCACAGGCTGTCACTCCCAAGGAGGCCCTCAAGCAGCTAGGAACCCGCCTGAACCTGAACACCAAGCTGGTGGAACAGGCCCATCTGCTGGGTGAAATCAGCCACACCATGACCCACCGCCAGATTCAGCTCTGGGTGTATCACTTGCCTGCCAGCGCAGCGCAGCAGCCACTGACTCAGGTCGCCAGCGCGGCCCTCTCGCGGCTGGACCACAAGGCCCTGGCCCTGCTGGATGCACCCCCGCGCCTGCTTTAGCGCAGGGTTAGACGCAGGCCAGCAGCACGCCGCTGCGGTCCCGCAGTTCCAATTCGGGGCGGCGGGCATCCGACATCCAGCGCAGCACGGTCAGCAGATCGTCTGCCTGAAAGACCACCTCGGCGCTTTCCGGCCAGATCACCTGGTAACGGCAGGTCTGGGACGGTGGTTCCCAGGCGCTGCCTTCATCTTCTTTGACAAAAGCTCGCGACATCCTTGCAGTTTAGGCGCGGCATACTGGGAAGCGGATGATTTCAGGCTTTAGGTTTGTAAGTGAAACACGCCGGGGTGATGGACTCAAGGACTCCAGTGCTACAGGTCCCGCATGGACCGCTTGGGCACCAGCCGCAGCTGAGCTTCATACTCCTGCTCTGCCCGCAGGTACCGCACCGTGACTGTCTCACCCACGCCGTAGCGCTGCAACTCGCGGATCACGTCGCCGGAGTTGCGGGTCTGCACCCCCTGCACGCTGACGATGATGTCACCAAAGTCGGTCATCTGGCCGGTCTGGTCGCGCACATGGCCCCTCAGTCCGGCACGCTCGGCGGGGCTGCCGCGCGCCACCCGCGACACCACGCCGCCGGGCACCTGGGTCAGCCCATCATGGTACAGGTCAAAGACCAACCCCACCACGCCCCGGTCACGCTGCTGACCACTCTTGAGGTCGGTGATCAGGGCATTGCCCTCCACAGTGGGGATGGCGTATGAGGTTTCGGTAGCGCCGTATTCGTCTACCCGGATATAACTGACCACGCCAATGACCTGCCCCAGTCCGTTGATGATCGGGCCGCCGCTGTCACCGGGAGCCAGTCGGGCGTCCATCTCCAAGGTGCCCTGCGGAAAGTCGGCGCGGCTGGCTGCCGCTTCCAGGCGCAGCAGTTTGCCTTCACGCGGCTGCAAAAAGTCCCCACCGCTGTTGCCGATGGCCAGCACTCCTTCACCCACCTGGGGCGGGCGCGGCGAGAGGTTCAAGTATGGAAACGGCCCCGGAACGTCTACCTTGAGCAGCGCGACATCTGCGGCAGCGTCAAAGGCCACCAGACGCGCCGGGTAACGCTGGCCTCCCAGGGTCTGCACCTGAAACAGTTGGCCCTCACTCACCACATGGTAGGCCGTCAGCAGTTCGCCGCCCGGCGAAATAAAAAACCCGGTGCCCAGTCCCATCGCCATTGAGCCAGGATCGAGGCTCCCCAACCGCACCACGGCCGAGCGGGAGCGCTCGAACAGGCGCAGGGTTTCCTGCGGCAAGGTGGGAAACGGCACCTGCGGCGCAGACGTCTGAGGCACACTGCTGGCCTGAGGACCGCCCAAGACTGCCAGACCACTGCCCGGTGCTGGCAACACATACGCCAGCAGCGAGAGCAGCAGCAGGGCAGGCATGCGGAACCAGCGCAGCAGACTCACAACATTCAGTGTAGCGATTCCATGCCGTGAGTCACGGGACATCAGAACATTAGCTAAACCCTGTTCATGACCGCAGACAGGAGGTCCTCGCCGCGTAGTTCCGGCAGCCCCTTCAGCCATGAACACGAACAGCCGTGAACACGAAGTCGTTGTCGCAGCCACGCCTACACAGGTCTTGCACGGCAGCTTCCTTCTTGCCACACTTTGCCTTTGTTCCTTTTCAGATGCACAAAGGCTCCCGGCCCGCTGCTCTAGGCTGGACCTCAGCTATGACCCTTCCCACGCCCGCTGCCCCTGAGCCTGAACCTTTCTCCCTGCGGCAGCTCAGCGGGGCACAGTGGGCCCTGATCGTCAGCACTTTTTTGATGTGGGCCGGATTTTTCCTGATTATCCCACTGGTCACCGTACATTTCGTGGGTGGCCTGGGCTGGGCTGCCGGGGCAGTCGGGGCTGTCCTGGGCGTGCGGCAACTGACCCAGCAAGGGCTGACCGTGTTGGGCGGGGCCTGGGCCGACCGAATCGGCCCCCGGCGACTGATCCTGTGGGGCTGCTTGCTGCGGGCGGCCGGATTTGCGGCGATGGCCTTTTCGGGCAGCTTCTGGGCGCTGCTCTTGGCGGGGCTGATCGCAGGCCTGGGCGGCGCACTCTTCGATGCCCCCAAAAGCGCTGCCATTACCGCCCTGACCCGGCCGGAATACCGCCCGCAGCTGTTTAGCCTGCTCAGCGTGGCGGGCAACCTGGGCATGGTGCTGGGGCCGCTGCTGGGGGCACTGATGATCGGGCTGGGCTTTTCGGTGGCGGCACTGATCAGTGCGTCGGCCTATGTGCTGTGCTGGCTGATTCTGCGGTCACTACCGAACATCCAGCCGCAGGCCGGGAGCGGGGGGCTGGACGGCCTGCGGGCCGCCGTAACCGACCCACGTTTGGTGCGCTTCACGCTGGCCCTGATCGGGTATTTTTTGCTCAGCACCCAGCTGAATGTGGCGGTGACGCTGCGGGCGGTAGAGTTGGGCGGCACTGGGGCCACCGGGCCGCTGTATGCGCTGAATGCCGGCCTGGCGGTGCTGCTGCAATATCCGCTCCTGCGCTGGACCTCGGCCCACTGGCCTGCGCGTACCGTCCTCACGGTGGCCGTCAGCCTGACCGCCGTGTCCCTGGGACTGATGGGATTCGCACAGACCTTTACGGCGCTGCTGGCCTGCGCCGCGCTGTACTCACTGGGCACCATGCTGGTCTTTCCCACCCAGCAGACCCTGGTCTCCCGGCTGGCTCCGCCTGCACTGGCCGGCAGCTATTTCGGGTTCAGCTCGCTCAGCCTGGGGGTCGGCGGCGCACTGGGCAACCTGCTGGGCGGCAGCCTGGTGGACTTTGGGCAAGCACTGGGCCACCCCCAGTTGCCCTGGCTGCTGCTGATGGTGACTGGCCTGCTCACGGTCATCGCCCTGCGCTGGGCCTTACGGGACGTGCCGACCGCTGAGCAAGCAGCGCAGTCGGCCAATGAATAGGGCAGGCCGTCAAAGGGGGAAACGGAAGAACCCGCCGGCTTCTCGCCCAGCCCACCCCTCTTTGTCACCGCTTACCCTGGCTGCCTAGTACTCTAGACGCCATCCAGAACATGAGCTAGGGCCTCATCGCGTCCGTGCCTGCTCGCCCTACTCGCAGAACAGCCGTGAAGATACGACCATCTCCACGGCTGTTCCGGGCGCAGCCTCTATTCACCCACGGCGGCGTCGGTGCTGGCCAGTCCATGACGCGGCTGGCTACGGAGGGCCTGCAGTCCGGCCTCCAGCGTCAAGTCGCGCCCCTGGGCCAGTGCGCGAAGGAAGGCTTCACCGCTCTGCACGGTCAGGTCAGGCTGCACCCGCACCGGATAGGCCACACCACCAGGCTTGGCGTAGTGCAGCACGGTCATCTGCAAACCTGCACCCCCGGTCACGGCATAGACGCGGGTGGCCGTATTGCCGACGCCCGCCGTCGCTTCACCGACCACCTGCCCCACCCCAGCACGCTGCACCTCATAAGCGAAGAACTCGGCACACGAAGCGCTGCTCTGGTCCACCAGCACCGCCAGTGGCCCACGCCACAGCTGCGGCGCGGGCACCGCTCCGATCAGTTGGGCATCGTCCCGGCGCTGGCCGCCCTGCACCACCATCTGCTGCGGGCCGTCCGCACTCTGCGACACGCGCTCAAAGCGGGGCACAAAGGCGCTGGCGGCAAGGTCACACTCCAGCAGGCTGCCGCCCGCGTTGCCACGCAGGTCGACCACCACACCGTCCGCGCCACGCGCCTGTGCCCAGGCGACCTGGCGGTGTACGGCCACCGCCACCCGGCCCCCAGCCAGGAAAGTGGGAATGCGGATCAGGGCTGTGCGGCCCCGCTCGCCCACCCAGCTCAGCCGGGGCAACTCGGCGGCGGAGGTGCGGGCCGCTTGCAGCGACACACTCAGGCGCTGACCCTGGCGATCCACCCCCAGTCGCACGGCCTGACTCGCCTCACGCGCATCCGTCAGCGCACGATAGGTGTAGGCCACACCGTTTAGCGTCAGCAGCACATCTCCCCGGCGCAGTCCAGCCTGGGCGGCGGCGCTCCCTGGGATCACTTCCGTCACCAGTCGCCGTTCACCGTCCAAATCGGCCAGCTTGACACCGTACTGCACGCGGTCCCCGCCCAGCGCACTGCTCAGAAATTCCTGATACTCGTCCGGCCACTGCAAGAAAGTGTGCGGGTCGCCCAGCGCGGTCAGCTGTGCCTCAATCACCGGATAGGCAGTGTCGGCAGCGCAGCGTGGACCCTGGGCCTGGCAGACCGCGTCCAGCCGCCCCTGGTACTCACGGATCAGCGCCTGACGGTCAACAGCTGACAGACCACCGTACTCCCCCAGCAGCTGAGCCGCCACCTCGCTAAAGGCCTGCTGCGCTGCCGACACTTCGGGAGCAGGCTGCACCTGCTGCTGAGGCGGGAGGGCCGGGATTGCCCGCGGCTGCACAGCGGTCTGGGCCAGGCCCGCGCTCCACAGAACCAGCACCAACCACCCGGCGGTCCAGCGGACTCCGGCAGCTTTCCACACCGGGCGCTGACCCATCACTCCTCCAGTATGCCGCCCCCGCCTGAGGACCATATGGAAGCCGGGTGGGAATGCTGGATAGAACCGTCAGGCCAGGAGACGAATCGCGTGGCCGCCGTGCCGCCACAGACCCGCAACTCCCCAGCGTCAGGGGGATGAGCAACCCATACCCACCGATGCATCCATAGCCTGTAACGCTCTGGTAACGCCTTCATTTTAGACTGTTTATTTGCTTGAAGTTTTGCCATCTAGAATATCTGAAATAGCGTTAGGCACGAAGTAAATTGTCCTGTGAAAGTCCTGAGAATTTGATAAATTCAGTGCGAGCAGCTCCGGCTGCCGCCACATTCTTTCGGAGGTTCCCATGAGTACAGAGCAGAAATATCTGGAGCCGCAGACCGCGCCGCCGTCGGCACTCTCCCAGGACACCGTAGGGCGCTCCCCTACTCGGCCAGTGGTGCCGCTTGGAACCATCGCGGTGGTGGCCTTCCTTTTCCTGAACATCGTGTTCCTGTGGATGCTGGTGTTGGGCGTGCAGCAAGGCAGGGCCTGAGATGACCCGCCCTCTGCGCACCGCGCCCCGGCTGGAACACCACAGCCTGAGCATCTACGAGAACATCTGGCTGGTGATCGGCCTGCTGATTCAGCTGGTGCTGTTTGTGGGAGTGATGGCCAGCCTGGTCAGCGGAACCTCCCCACTGACGCAGGACAACACCGCCGGACACAACCACCTGGCCGGGGTCACCAATGGCCGCGTGGACCCGGCCAACTTGCAGGCCACCGCCTTCGGCAAGCCAGGGCTGTACCTCCAGGACGACGGCTCGTATCAGGCCATCGTGGTCGCCAAGGCTTTTGCCTTTGATCCACCGTTTCTGCGGGTGCCCGCAGGCCGCGACGTGACCTTTCATGTCACCGCGCAGGACGTGGTTCACGGCTACTACGTGCACGGGACCAACATCAACGTGGACCTGATGCCCGGTCAGGTGGCCAGCTTCAAGTCCAGCTTTGACACGCCCGGCGAATACAACGTCATCTGCTACGAGTACTGCGGCATCGGCCACCACAACATGATCAACAAAATCATCGTGGAGCCAGCAGGCACCGACGTTCCGACGGTCAATGCCCCAGCGACCACCGCCCAGACTGCAACCCAGGAGACCGCACCGTGACCACCCTCCACCCTCATACCGGGACCGCCGCCGCCGGGGCCGACCTTCACAACACCCCGGCTCGCGTAGCCCCCGCCGTCACTGACCGCGCCTATCTGGCCAGCCTCAAAGGCGTGACCGCTGCTTATGTCATCACCGCTTTCGTGGCGCTGCTGATCGGCGTGCTGATCGGCCCCCTCCAGGCCCTGAACTACGCCGGAATCAACGTCTACGACAACCAGCTGCTGCGCTTGCTGGTCAAGTCCTACTACCAGGGCCTGACCCTGCACGGCGTCCTGAACGCGCTGGTCTTTACGCAGTTCTTTATCAGCGGCTGGATGCTTTACCTGCCCGTCCGTGACCTGGGCATGCGGATCAACACCAAATTTGCCTGGGGCACCTACATCGTCATGACACTGGGCCTGGTCCTGACTGCCGCCGCGCTGCTGCTGAACGACGCCACCGTGCTGTATACCCTTTACCCGCCCATGATGGGCACGCCACTGTTTTATATCGGGGCCAGTATCTTCGTGGCCGCCAGCTGGGGCGTGCTGGCCCAGGTGGTCTACACCTGGCTGCAATGGAAACGGCAGAACCCCGGCCGAGTGACACCGCTGGTCGCCCACATGAGTGTGGCCACCTGGCTGATGTGGTTCATCGCCTCACTGGGGCTGGTGGCCGAGGCACTGCTGTTTTTGGTGCCCTGGTCGGTGCAGACCTGGCTCCAGACCCGCGCTGGCGGCCCGGTCACCGCCACCATTGACCCCCTCATCGCCCGGACCCTCTTTTGGTGGACGGGCCACGCCATCGTGTATTTCTGGCTGCTGCCCGCCTACATCGCCTGGTACGCCTTCTTGCCCCGGCACGCGGGCGGACGGCTGGCCTCCGAGCCGCTGACCCGGCTGGCTTTCGTGCTGTTTTTGCTGAACGGCGTGGGCGTGGGCCTGCACCACCAATTTGCCAACCCCAACATCGACAACACCTGGAAGATCATCCACATGTTCCTGACCTTTCTGGTGGCCATCCCCAGTTTGCTGACGGCCTTTAGCGTGGCGGCGGCCCTGGAGGACGCGGCCCGCGCACGCGGCGGCGGCGGCGTGGTGGGCTGGATTCGCCGCTTGCCCTGGGAAAACCCGGTCTTTGTGGGCATCACGCTGAGCATGATCAGCTTTATTCCTGGCGGCGCAGGTGGCATCGTCAACGCTTCGCAGGCCTTTGCGCCGGTGGTTCACAACACCGCCTGGATTCCGGGTCACTTTCACATCACAGTCGGTACGGCCACCACCATGACCTTCATGGCCGTCAGCTTCTGGCTGATTCCGCACCTGCTGGGCAAACCCCTGCCCAGCCCCCGCCTGGCCCGCTGGAGCCAGTGGGTCTGGTTCTGGGGCATGATTCTCTTTGCCGTGGGGATGCACTGGCAGGGCCTGATGGGTGTGCCGCGCCGCGCCCAGGTCAGCGCCGTGTCGCAGCCCGAAGTGTACGAAGCCATGAACGTCGCCGTTCCCAGGCTGCTGACTGGCATAAGCGGCGTCTTGCTGCTTATTGGTGGCCTGATGTTCTTCTATGTCTTTTTCAAGATGGTGTTCAGCAAATCCGTACAGGACGGCGAAAACGTGCCGATTCCCTACAGCCCCGCCATCAGCGGTGCGGGTGAGGACCTGGCCAGCGCCAGCCCACTGGTACGTCTGACCGAGCCGTTGCTGGCGCTGGGCGTGCTGGGCCTGATTATCGTGCTGTTGGTGTACCTGCCGGTCTTGCTGCCGATGATCACCAACATGCAGGGCGCTCCCGGCTGGCAGCTGTGGCGCAACTGACCCCCAACCTTCCCCATCCACGGAGACGCTATGAACGACGAACACCAGGGCTTTAAACCCGCCGAAGTGGCCATGTGGCTCCTCGGTATCATCCTCACCATTCAGCTGGGCTGGCTGGCCTACAGCCTGGGCCAGGGCATCGCCAATCAGCCCTTTCCCGAGGGGCGCGGCGCTGGGGCCAGTATGGCCGCCGTGACCGAAACCGACGCCCAGCCTGCCAATGGTCAGCAACTGTTCGTGGGCAACTGCGGCGGCTGCCACGGCGCGGCAGGTGAAGGCGGCGTCGGCCCCAACCTGCAAACCGCAGCGGGCTGGACCCTGGCCGAGTTCACCCAGGCCACGCTGCACGGTGTGACCCCGGATGGCCGCGAGCTGGCCACCGTCATGCCCCACTTCGCCGATACCGGGCTGGACGGCGCCCCCGCCGAGGACGCGCAGCTGGAAGCCATTCACAATTATCTGCAGACGCTGTACTGAGGGCCACAGAGCCAGAGGTCGGAGAGCTTCAGGGCTTTCCGGCCTTTTTGCAGCGAGCGTTCCCGGCAGTCCCGTCTGCTAGATTCCAGCCATGCCCCTGCTCCGTGTGCAGCCAGACGACGCCCCAGCGATTTCCCGCCTGGTCGCCATCGGACGGGAAACTTTTACGCTCACCTTTGCCGAGAGCAACGACCCGGCTGACCTCCAGATGTTTCTGGACACCAACTTTGCCCCAGACCGCATCGCGCAGGAGGTGGCCCACGCCGGCAGCTTGCATTACCTGCTGACCGACGACGCAGGCGATGACCTGGGGTATCTGCGGCTCAACCTGCCCGGCTCATTCAGTGACGAGGTGGATCTGCCACAGGCGCTGGAACTGCAGCGGATTTATGTGCTGCCGCAGGGCCAGGGCACTGGCGCGGCGGCGCAGCTGATGGAACAGACGCTGCAGGTGGCCCGCGACCATGGCCTGAATTGCGTCTGGCTGGGCGTGTGGGAGCACAATGGACGCGCCATTCGCTTCTATGAGCGCTGGGGCTTTGAACGCTTTGGGCAGCACATTTTTATGGTGGGCAGTGACGCCCAGACGGATCTGCTGATGCGCCGACCCGTCCCCCAGGAATAAGCCCTTATAGGTGGGCCGCCACGGTCAGGGCAGCCGCTGAAGTTCACTTGAGGCCCTTCCACGCAGGGGACCGGAAAGTGAAGCGCCTTCGTCAGACCGACAGCATGGGCCGCAGCCAGCCAGGGCAACTGCCTGGCTCGGGCCGCGAACCTCAGGCCTGGTTCAGCCCCTCAGTCCCAAAAAAAGCCCCCGCCAATGCTGCGGGGGTTTTCGTTGGGCCTGAGACTTTACTTGTCTTGGCCGCTTTCCCAATCCAGCGACCAGGTGGGGTGGCCGCGCACTTCGCGGTCCTCGGCGCCTTTACCGAGAATAAAGAAGGTGGGCGCCCAGTGGCCCACAAACAGACCGTCGCGCTCGTTGTCACTGCTCTCGCCTGCGAAATAACGGTAGGCGCTGACAGCGATAGAAGCGTAGCCGAGGGCGTACATCAAAGTGGATGCTTTCAGTTTCATAACAGTCTCCTAGAGCCTGGTGTACTTCGGGGCTGGTTGGCTCTGTCTTCCGAGTATGCGCCCCAGCCCCTTTGCCCGCGTTGAGACGATGCTTAGAGATGAACCACTAGTGGCTCACCTGTTCCGGGCGCAGGTGGTCAAAGCGGCCCACCCAGCCCACCAGCGGTCCCCAGTCCTCGGGCGCGTCTGGGGCAGGCAGGGTGAGCAGCGTGGTGGAGGTGTTCACCAGTCGAAAATAAGCCGTTCCATGACCGATGAACTCGCGCAGCAGGAACTGGGTGAAATACCCGTGCGTGACCAGCGCCAGCGTATCGCCTGAGCCGTGCGCTTCCCGCAGGCCCGCAACCACCTGCGCGGCCCGCGCTCCCAGCACCGCATGGTCCTGTTCCTCAAAGCCGCCCGCCCAGGGCTGCTGGGGGGGCAACTCCGGCGGCCAGCGCAGGGCCGGACTTTCGGCCAGCAACTCCGCGTGGGTCAGGCCCGGCACCGGCTGCGGTACACCCTCGGCGTCCCGCTGGAACAGCCCGCCCGCCTCGTAAGCCAGCGCCAGCCCCTGCACGCCCAGGCCCAAAGCAGCGGCCAGCGGGGCCGCCGTCTGCACGGCGCGGCGGGTCAGGCTGCAGTACAGGTGCGTCACCCCCTGCCAGGTGGCATCGGTCCGGGCAAAGTCGGCCAGCGCCGCCGCCTGGGTGTGGCCCAGCTCGGTCAGGGGCGGGTCGGCGTGGCGGCCTTCGCTGCTGCCGGTCTCGTCGTACAGCAGGTTGTTGGCCGACTGGGCATGGCGGACGAGAATGATGTTCATGGGGTGGAGTATGGCATACTAGATAGCATGTCTTATGCCACTCGAATCAGCGCCACGCTGCCGCCGGAGCTGAGCCACTTTTTGGACGACTACCAGAAGCGGCATGGCCTGGACACCCGCAGCGCTGCCCTGGCCGAAGCGGTTCGGGCCTTGCAGACCAGTGAACTGGAAGCTGCTTACCGTGACCTGGGCAACGCTCAGGCTGAAGGCTTGGAGCTTTATCCCGCCAACAATATGGACGGCCTGGAGCAGCCTTGAAACTGATTCGGCGCGGCGACATCTGGCTGATCAACTACCGCCCCGATGGCCGCGAGGGCGAAGCGGCGCAGGTTCACCCTGGCGTGATTGTCAGCAACAACGCCAACAACGCCGGGGCACACCTGCTGATGACGGTCCCGCTCACCAGCAACGTGGAGCGCGTGTACGTAACCAACGTGATTCTGCCCAACCAGCGCACCGGGCTGGACCATGACAGCAAAGCGCAGGTGGAAGCCATGCGGGCGGCCCACGCCAGCCGCCTCATCAAGCGGCTGGGGCATGTGCCGGATGATCTGATGGAAGAGGTGGATGGGAAGCTGAGGATGCATTTGGGGCTGTGAAGGGAATGGAGACGTTGGATATAAGGGTTGACGCCTCAAGCCAACTAAGCCATCAGCCGCGCCGCCAAACGGTTACGCCGCTGTCGTGTTCACCCCTCCAGCGCCAGCTTATCCACGTCATTCAGCAGCGGCACGCCCGCAGGATACTCGCCCGTAAAGCACGCCCCGCACAGGCCCTGGCCCCCGATGGCTTCGCGCAGCCCACCTTCGCTGATAAAGGCGAGGGTGTCGGCCCCGATCAGGTCGCGGATTTCGTCCACGCTATGCGTGCTGGCGACCAGTTCTTTGCGGGCAGCGGTGTCAATGCCGTAAAAGCACGGGTGGGTAATGGGGGGGCTGCTGACGCGGAAGTGAACTTCGGTGGCCCCCGCCTCGCGGAGCAGGTTCACGATCTGGCGGCTGGTGGTGCCGCGCACGATGGAGTCGTCCACCAGCACCACGCGCTTGCCGTGAATGGCCGAGGTGGGCGACAGCTTCATCTTGACCTTCAGCTCGCGGGCTTCCTGGGTGGGCGCGATAAAGGTGCGGCCCGCGTAGGGGTTCTTGTACAGGCCGTAGTCAAAGGGGATGCCGCTCTCGCGGGCGTAACCGATGGCGGCCCCGATGCCGGAGTCGGGCACCGGCACGACCACGTCGGCCTCCACCGGCTTTTCGCGGGCCAGCTGCTCGCCCATCCGCACGCGGCTTTCGTGGACATCCACGCCGTCCAGCTGGGAATCCGAGCGGGCAAAGTAAATCCACTCGAACGAGCAGGGCGTGGGCTGGGCCGGTTCCACCATCAGCGAGTGCAGGCCGTTCCCGTCAATGCTGACCAGTTCACCGGGCTGCACGTCGCGGATGAGTTTCGCACCCACCGCGTACAGCGCCGACGGCTCGGAGGCCAGCACGTACGCGCCGTCCTCGCGCTGCCCCAGCACCAACGGACGCACGCCGTTGGGGTCGCGGAAGCCGATCAGCTGGGTGCGGCTCATCAGCACGCAGGCGTAACCGCCCCGCAGCCGCTGCATGGCGTGGGCGGCGGCTTCGACCAGGTCTTTGGTGCTTTCGCGGGCGATCAGGTTCAGCATCACTTCGCTGTCGTTGGTGGTCTGAAACAGCGCCCCTTCGTCCAGCATCTCGGCGCGGACTTCCAGCGCATTCACGAAGTTGCCGTTGTGCGCAAAGCCCAGAATGCCCTTGTTGGTGCGGGTGTTCAGCGGCTGGGCATTAAAGCGCAGGTTAGAGCCGGTGGTGGAGTAGCGCACATGCCCGATGCCCACCCGCGCGTCGGGCAGGCTGAAGTCGGCCATCCGCTCGGGGGTGAACACCTGCGTGACCAGGCCCAGATCTTTTTCGACGTGCAGCTTGTCGCCGTTGCTGACACAGATGCCGGCGGCTTCCTGGCCGCGGTGTTGCAGCGCGAACAGGCCCAGGTAAGTGACCCAAGCCAGGTCCTGCGGCTCCGGCGAGTAGATGCCGAATACGCCGCATTCGTCTTGGGGTTTATCGGTGATGGGGTCAAAAATCATGCTTGGCTCCTGAGATGGGGACGTGTGCAGGAGCCGTAGGCGGCCCCCTCATCCCGGCCCTCTCGCCCACAGGCAGAGGGAGAAACAATGGGGTGGTCAGACTGAAGTTGACGGTGCGTCCGGCGGGAACCGGGAATAAAGCGCGGCGCGGCGTAAGAGTTCACCGCCTGCCCTGGGCGGGATCCACCGCTGACTTTAGCGGGAATAGGGGCCGTCCGATTGTGGAGTTGAGCGGCGGGCGACGTGGGGCGGGGGGCCGGGTCTGGCGCTGCCAAAACATGCAAGCTGACCTGGGACTTGGGCGGTGCAGACCGCCCACCCGGCTCCCGCCTGCGCGGGGCAGCAGGCATCTCCCCTACAGGAGTCAGCCCCAGGCCAGCGGTGCTTTCACTCAACCCAGAATCTCCCGCAGCGGTTCGCTGTGCGCCTGACGCAGTTCGCCCAGGCCCACATTCAGGTTCAGGCCGTGGTTCGGCAGGCTGATGCTCAGGCGGCCCCCGCTCTCGGCGCTGCTCTGGCCGATCATGGCGTAAGGCACGCCCAGTTCTTCCAAGCGGGCCTGGGCGTCACCCTCACGGCCTACCGGTACGGCGACCACGGTGCGCGAGTGGGCTTCACCGAACAGCAGCGCGTCGGGGCGGATGTCGGCGGGGGCGTCCAGGGTGATGCCCGCGCCCTGCTCGCCGCCCAGCAGCATTTCGGCCAGGGCCACCGCCAGCCCGCCTTCGCTGGGGTCGTGCGCCGCTGCCGCCAGCCCCTCGCGGATCAGGGCGATGGTGGCGTCAACGACCCGCGCGTGCAGTTCCAGGTCCAGCGTAGGCACACGGCCCGCTTCCAAGCCATGCACCGTTTCGAGGTACTGACTGGCCCCGATGTCCTGCGCCTGCTCACCGATCAGGTAGAGGCTGTACGCGCCGCCCTGCGGAAGGTGCATGCCCACATGCTGCGCCACATCCGGCAGCACGCCCACCATGCCGATGGTCGGGGTGGGGTGAATGGCGACTTTGTGGTCGCCCTCCGCATACTGGTTGTACAGGCTCACGTTGCCGCCGGTGACGGGGGTGTTTAGGGCGCGGCAGGCGTCCGCGATGCCCTGCACCGACTGCTGGAGCTGGTAGTACACGCCGGGGTCGTGCGGGTTACCGAAATTGAGGTTGTCGGTAATCGCCAGCGGGGTCGCGCCCACGCAGGCGAGGTTGCGGGCCGCTTCGGCCACAGCGGCGGCAGCCCCGGTGTAGGGGTCGAGGTACACGAAGCGCGGGTTGCAGTCGGAGGTGGCGGCCACGCCGATGCCGGTGCCACGCACGCGCATCACGGCGGCGTCGGCGGCGCCCGGCACCACCACGGTATTCGTCATCACCTGATGGTCGTAGCGCTCGAAGATGGGCCGCTTGCTGGCGATGGTGGGGTGCGAGAGCAGCGTGGTCAGCACGGCGCCGAGGTCGGCAGGCATCTCCACGCCGCTCAGGTCCATCTCGCGCTTGGCGGCGATGTCGGGGTTCTCCACGCCCTCACGGGTGTACCTGGGGGCCTCGTTCAGCAGGTCCACCGGCAGGTCGCACACGACTTCGCCGTCCCACAGCAGGCGGTAGTTCTGGTGGTCCTCCACCTGCCCGATGTTCACCACGTCCAGCTCCCACTTGGCGAGCAGGTCGTACAGCTCCTGCTCCTTGCCGGGCACCGGCACCAGAATCATGCGCTCCTGCGACTCGCTCAGGCACAGCTCCATCGGCACCATGCCGGTTTCGCGGGTGGGCACGTCGTCGAGCCTCATGGTGATGCCCAGGGAGGCGCGGTAGGCCATCTCACAGGTGCTGGACACCAGTCCGGCCGCGCCCATGTCCTGCACGCCCGCCACCAGGCCGGCCTGAATGGCTTCTAGGGTGGCTTCCAGCAGCAGCTTTTCCATGAAGGGGTCGCCCACCTGCACGGCGGGGCGGTCGGCCTGCGAAGCGGCGCTCAGGTCGGCGCTGGAGAACACGGCCCCGCCCAGGCCGTCGCGGCCCGTCTTGGAGCCGACGTAGATGATCTGGTTGCCCGGCTCGCCCATCGTGCCCGTTGCCAGGTCCTCGTGCCGCAGCAGGCCCAGCGCCATCACGTTCACCAGCGGGTTCTCCTGGTAGCTGGGGTGGAAGATGGTTTCGCCGCCCACCGTCGGCACGCCGATCGCGTTGCCGTAGTGCGAGATGCCGTCCACCACGCCGTTCAGCAGGAAGCGGGTGCGGGGGCTGCCTGGGTCGCCAAAGCGCAGGCTGTCCAGCACCGCGAAAGGCCGCGCCCCCATCGCGAAGATGTCGCGCAGGATGCCGCCCACGCCGGTCGCCGCGCCCTGCACGGGTTCCACGGCGGAGGGGTGGTTGTGCGATTCCATCTTGAAGGCCACGCCGTAGCCCCCGCCGATATCAATCACGCCGGCATTCTCGCCGGGGCCTTGCAGCACCTGGGGGCCTTCGGTGGGGAATGCCCCAAAGAGCGGACGGCTGTTCTTGTAGCCGCAGTGCTCGGACCACATCGCGCCCACGATGGCGGCTTCCAGCGCGTTGGGTTCGCGCCCGATGCGCTCCACGAGGATGTCGTATTCGGATTCGGTCAGGCCGAAGGTGGCGGCCTGGGAACGGAGGGAGGAGGTCGGTTGGGTCATGGATTCAGCTCCTGGGGGTAGGGTCATGGGGTGCTACGGGCGGTGCGGGCTGCGCGGGCCGCCAGCAGCAAACCGGGGGGCAGCAGCACCAGCGCACTCAGCGCCGGGGCCGTCAGCATCAGCGACAGGCCGAGGTGCAGCGGGTCGAACCCGGAAGGCGGTGGGCGGTACAGCAGGCCAAACAGCAGGTTCATCGGGGAAAAGGGCAAGAACGTCAGGGCAATCAGCAGGAGCCAGAGCAGCAGATGGGCGGTGCGCCAGCGTTTCACCTGCGGCGCTGGCAGGGTGTGGCCGTAATGCCGCAGCGGAATCCACAGCGCGGCCCCTGGAATCAGCGCAGCGGCCAGCAGGAACAGTGGCCCGGACATCCCCCACCTCCTCCCCGGCTCACAGCCGCTTCAGCGACTCGAACACCCCTTTGCCGTCCTCGCTGCCCAGCAGCAGTTCCACGGCCCGTTCGGGGTGGGGCATCATGCCCAGCACGTTGCCGCCTTCGTTCACGATGCCGGCGATGTCGTTGAGACTGCCGTTGGGGTTGTCCTTGTAACGGAACACCACGCGGCCTTCGGTTTCCAGGCGGCCGATGGTTTCGGCGTCGGCGTAGTAGTTGCCCTCGCCGTGCGCGATGGGGATTTCCAGAACCTGGCCCCGCTGGTAGGCGCGGCTGAAGACAGTGTCCGCGTTCTCCACGGTCAGGTGAACCGGCGCACAGTGAAAGTGCAGGTCGCGGTTGCGGCTAAGCGCTCCCGGCAGCAGGCCACTTTCGGTCAGCACCTGAAAGCCGTTGCACACGCCCAGCACATAGCCGCCCGCCTCGGCGTGGGCCTTCACGGCGCCCATGATGGGGCTGCGGGCCGCGATGGCGCCGCTGCGCAGGTGGTCGCCGTAGCTGAAGCCACCGGGGATGAATACCAGCTCGGTGCCGGCGGGCAGCTCGGTTTCGGTGTGCCAGACGAACTGCGCGCCCTCGTCCAGCAGCAGCTTGGCGGCTTCCAGCGCGTCCGTATCGCAGTTGGAACCGGGGAATTGGATGACGGCGGTTTTCACTGTGGCGCTTCCTCCACTTCCCATTTCACGTCTTCCATGATGGGGTTGCTCAGCACGTTCTGGGCCATGTCTGCGAGTTGGGCTTCCACCTCGGCGCGTTCGCCGGTCAGGTGCAGCTCGATGTACTTGCCCACGCGCACGCCGCTGACATTGCTCTGGCCCAGGTGCGAGAGTGCGCGCTCCACGGTGCGGCCCTGCGGGTCGAGGATAGAAGGCTTGAGGGTGACATAGACTTTGGCGTTGTAATTGGGCATGATTTTTTACTCCGTAAGAAGTTGAAGGTTGAGCACAGAGGGTCGAAGAAAAAGAAGGCGTACAGATATACCTTGCTCCTCAACCTTCTACAGGCGAGGTCACGCGCCGCAGCATCTCGGCGTAGGCTTCGGCCTCGCCGCCCAGATCACGGCGGAAGCGGTCCTTGTCCAGCCGTTCGCCCGTCTCTGCGTCCCAGAAGCGGCAGGTATCGGGGCTGATCTCGTCGGCCAGCACGATCTCACCGCTCGGCAACTTGCCGAATTCCAGTTTGAAATCCACCAGGGTCACGCCGCGTTTCTCAAAGTACGGCACCAGAAAGTCACGCACCTTCAGCGCCAGTTCGCGGATGCGGGTCAGGTCGTCTTCGCTGGCCCAGCCCAGGGCCACAGCGGTATCGGAGTTGATCAGCGGATCGCCCAGCGCGTCGGACTTGTAGCAGTATTCGACCACCGGGCGGCTCAGGGCCTCGCCTTCTTCAACGCCCAGCCGCTTGCTGAAGCTGCCAGCGGCGACATTGCGCACAATCACTTCCACCGGAATGATCGTGACGGCCTTCACGCGCTGCTCGGTGTCGGAGAGGCGCTCCAGGAAATGGGTAGGAATCCCGGCCTCTTCCAGCAGGGGGTACAGGTGAGCGGTGATCGCGTTGTTCGCGGCGCCCTTGCCTTCCCACTGGCCACGCTTCTCGGCATTGAAGGCGGTGGCGTCGTCTTTGTACTGCACCACGTACTCGGCGGGGTTCTCGGTGGCAAAAACCTTTTTGGCCTTGCCTTCGTAAAGCGGAGCTGCTCGGTTCATACGGGCCTCCATCGCCGTCTCTCGGAACGGGCTTACCGCCCGGGCACGCAGCGGCAGGCGGGGCATCTCACAGGATGCGGACAGATCGGACAAATTGCGGGTGCTCCCTGGAATGGTTGCAGATCAGGTTAACACTTCCTAAGGGCGGCTGGCACAGGGCAGATCACGCTTGGGTGTACCGGTGCAGGGACAGTGGACACCGCGGCGCTGTCAGTCAGGCACTACCCTAGCGGGCATGATTGATACCCACTGCCACCTGGATTATCTGGATGACCCCGCCTCTGCCCGCGGCGAGCTGGGCCTGAGCGGCATGGTCTGTATCGGCGCAGGACCGGAACATGCCCGCAGCGCCGTGGCCCTGGCCGAGCAGTTCCCAGACGTCTGGGCCACGGTGGGCATTCACCCCACCGCCACGCAGGAGGACACCCCGCAGGCCCGCGCCGAGCTGGAGCGGCTGGCCGAGCACCCCCGCGTGGTCGGCATTGGCGAGAGCGGACTGGACGACTACTGGGACGATACCCAGCGGGCGGCGCAAGTGTCGGCATTGGAGTGGCAACTGGACCTGGCCGGACGCTTACACAAACCGCTGGTCATCCATGTACGCGATAAGAAAGGCGAAGACAGCGCAGTGGCGGGACTGCTGGACGTGCTGCCCGCCTGGCCGGAAGTGACGCTGATTTTGCACTGTTTCTCAGGGAATGCCGACCTGCTGGCCTATGGCCTGGAACGCGGCTGCTACTTCGGCTTTGCGGGCAACGTGACCTACAAGAATGCCCCCGACATTCAGGCGGCGGCCCAGGTGGTCCCCCTAGAGCGCCTGCTGCTGGAAACCGATGCGCCTTTCCTGGCCCCAGTGCCCAGGCGCGGCAAGCCCAACCGTCCCGGATATGTGCGGCACACGCTGGACTTTGTGGCGGGTCTGCGTGGCTTGGACCCTGCCGCCCTGGAAACTCAGACCACCCACAATGCCAGTCGTGTCTACCAACTGCCCCTCTTGTAAGACAAGTTTTCAGATCGACAGTTTTGACAAACACTTCGGTAGGTGTTGGAACACCTGCTTATGTGCGGCCCTGACGCAGTTCTTTATGTTGCACGACTCACAGAATTGAGATGGCTTGATGAGTAAGATTGTTATCAACTTAAGGTAGATATAGGCCAGCTGTGTTTTTCGGGGGGATGAAGCCTCAGTGTGGAACGGTTCCACAAGCGAGATCCCGAGTAACGAGTCAGTAGCCTCTATGGTCTGCAAGGAGAGCCCATGACCCTAACCAGCAACTTCCACAATCAGAATTTTTGTCAGGTCCTGACCAGTGTCAAAACCCACACCGGCATTCTGGCGCTGCGTAACCTCGCCCAGGAGGCCCGTTTGTGCCTACACGTCAACAATTGCCGGTTCAGGCCGTGTTTCTGAATGGCCGCCCAGTGCGGAGCAGCGAAGAAGCCCGCTCCCTGCTGATGCAGCAGTTCAGTGATCCGATCAGTGACTTCCGCTTTGAGCAGGCCCTGCCCGAAGATCTCCGTAAAGGTCTGGATATCTCTATGGACCACCTGTTGGAAGACGCTCCTGCCAGCGCGCAGGCCACCCCTACCGGTCCTGGCCTTGTGAGCAAAATGCTGCAGCGATTTGGGCTGAAGAACGACCCAGGCTGAGCAACACCAGCAGCAGGATTCGCGCCTTGTGGGCGTTGAGAAAACTGGCGGGCACCCCCCCGGCGGCCTGGAGCGTGGCTCCGCCGCCGGGGTACCCATAGGCCGGAATGACTGCGCCAGCGTCGGTACGGGTGGCCAGCACCACTGGCTTGCCTACCTCGCGGGCCTGGGCTACCAGTGGCAGCAGTTCGGCAGGTAGATTGCCCGCCCCCAGCGCGGCAATCACCAACCCGTCCGAGCGCTCCAGTGCCTCCGCGAAACCCTCACCTTCCCAGCCCGCGTAGGCATACAGGATGTCCACGCGGGCGTCCAGCGCCGCTGGCTGGTAGGTCGGGCGCTCCTCCGGGCGGGCAAAGTAGCGCACATGCGCCTGCTCTTCCAGTCGGTCAATCCGCCCGATGGGGCCGGGATACCCACCGAAGGCGTCTACCGCCGTGCTGTGCACCTTGGTGACAGTGCGGGCATCAAAGATGTCACCACCGAAGACCACCAGCGGCCCGCGCCCGTGGGTGGCTGGGTGCAGGGCCACACCCGCCGCGTCCAGCAGATTGCCGGGACCGTCCCAGGAAGCCTCCTCCATGTGGCGCATGGATCCGGTCAGAACCACAGGAATCTGGGTGCCCACCAGCAGGTGCAGGGCGTAGGCGGTTTCTTCGAGCGTGTCGGTGCCGTGCGTGACTACGATGCCGTCCGACTGTGGGGCCACCTCCTCTATCAGGTGAGCCAGCTCCAGCATGTGCCGGGGCTTGATGTGCGGACTGGGCAGCGTGAATGGGGACAGGTCACGCACCTGCACACCGGGCAGTTCTGGCAAGCTGGGGGTGCCCTGCGGCATCACGCCCGCCGCCCCCGTGGCTTGCGGGCGACTGGCGATGGTTCCGCCGGTATGGATGACCGTTAGGCGTTTGGGGGCAGTGTCAACGGAGGACATACCAGGAGTGTAAGGGGCCGGAGGCTCACATTGGCCGCCTCGGATTTTCTCTGGCCTACTCTTCCCGTACCAGTTCAATCAGGGCGCGGGCTCCCTGGGCCAGCATGTCCTCAGCCAGTTCGGCACCCAGGTCGGCGCATTCGCCTCGCTCGCCTGTCGTTGTCGCCTTGATCACCTTAGAGCCGTCCACCGCACCGACCCAGCCTTCCAGGGTCAGCAACTCGCCCTTGACGGTGGCAAAGGCCCCCACCGGAGCCAGGCAGCCCGCGCCCAGACCTGCTAAAAATTCACGCTCGGCGGTCACGCGGTCGTCGGTCACAGCGTCGTTGATGGCGTACACCACTTCACTGATCAGATCGTCGTCGGCGCGGACTTCGAGGGCCAGCGCGCCTTGCCCCGGCGCAGGCAGGAGGATATCGGAGCTGACGAATTCATCGGCGCGGTGGCGCTGATCGGTGCGGATCAGGCCTGCACCCGCCAGGATCACGGCGTCATAGTCGTCGGTGGCCACTGCGCCCATGCGCGTTTCGATGTTGCCGCGCACCGGAATGATTTGCAGGTCACGGCGAAACGCCTTGAGGAAAGCCCGGCGGCGCACCGAGCTGGTCCCGATCCGCGCTCCTTCGGGCAGATCAGCCAGCGCCTTGAAACCTTCGGCCCCGACCAGCACGTCGCGGGCGTCCACCCGTTTGGGAATCGCGCCGATCTCCAGTCCCTCAGTCTGCTCGGTGGGCAGGTCCCTGAGCGAATGCACCGCAATATCAATGCTTTTGCTGAGCAGCGCCTCTTGAATCTCCTTGATCCAGAAGCCCTTGTCCCCGGCTTTGGCCATGCTTTGCAGGCTGGCGCGGTTCTTGTCGCCGCCAGTGACGATGGTCTGGATACGGAAGTCGGTTTCGGGCCACTGCTCCTTGAGACGCTCCACGGCCCAGCGGGTCTGCGAAAGGGCCAGCGTGCTGCCACGGGTGCCGACAGTTACGGTACGCACACGGAGCAGTATACGGGAGGGGCAGCGGGGCTTTTGGGTTCTGGGCTGCGCTGGCGCGGGCTGGCAATAAAAAATCCGCTCACTCGGAGCGGTTATATTGAATACTATAGAGCCTTATGCAGTATTCGTCAAGACTATGCGGCTAGGTCTTAGCGGCTGGCTATGGACCAACATATCTTGATCGGACTCAGCTCACGTAGACAAAAAGTGACTGCTGGAGGAGATAAATGGCCTTCGTGAAGCCCGAATGCCCCAAACTTTACCCAGTAGCCATTGGGTCAGACATCCGCTGGACGGTCCGGGCGGCTTTTCCTGAGCGGAGGCTCAAAGTCACCATGTCCCCGCCTTGCTTCAGGTCCAGGGCGCGGCGCACTTCAGCACGGAGTGGAACGGTATAGCCGCCGCCCTTCAGGAACAGCGACGTATCGTAGGCCCAGGACTTGCTACAGCCACCCGCTCAGGGCTGCGTGGGCAGTTCTTCCTCTTGCTGAAGCAGCGGGGCCAGCACCCGCGCCACATCCTCCACCGTCAGCACCTTCACCAGTTCATCGCGCAGCTGCGGGTGATCGGGCAGATATTTGGGCAACACCTTACGCAGTGGTTTCACTGAGCGCACGCCAAAGCGGTCCTCGCCGTAGAACTCGGCCTGCAACTCGGCGTGGCGCAGGGCGGTGCGGGCACGGACAGCAGCGCTGGGGTAGCGCCCGTCCCCGCTGGCCAGCGCCCGGAACAGCCAGGGATTGCCCACTGCGCCGCGCCCAATCATCACACTTGCCACGCCCAGGCGCGAGCGCTGCTGGGCCCTATCCAGCGTGGTGATGTCCCCGGAGCCGATCACGGGCACGTCCACACTTTCGGCCACACGGGCAATCGCCTCCCAGTCGGCCTCTCCGGTATAGCGCTGCTTTGAAGTGCGCCCATGCACGCTGATGACCGCCACCCCTGCTTCGTCCAGACCCTGCGCCACCTCAACGCTGCGGTCCTCGTCCCAGCCCAGACGGATTTTGGCGCTGACATCCAGGCTGGTCGCACTTTTCATGGCCCGGATCAGTTCATAGGCGACTTCAGGCGTTTGCAGCAGACAGGCTCCGCCCTTGCCGCGCACCTTGGGCACTGGGCAACCCATGTTCAGGTCGATGGCGGCAGGTGCAAACCACTCCTCGACCCGCTGTACCGCCGGGGCCAGGAATTCCGGCAGAGCCCCGAACAGTTGCACCACCCGGTTTTGCTCGCCGGGATAGGGGCGGCCCAGGGTCAGGTCAGGGCCGTCATGTTCCAGTAGACCCCGGGCGCTGATCATCTCGCTGACGGTCCACAGAGCCCCCTGCTCGGCGGCCAGCTGACGCATCGGCGCGTCACTGTAGCCCGCCATCGGGGCCAGCACCGCACCAGGGCGGCTCAGTCGATTGGCATAAAACCCACTCACGTGAATCAGCCTAGAGCATGGCCCCTGACCGGGAAGAAACGCAGCTCTCCTTCGGGGCGATACCAACCCCAATCACACCACCTCAAATCACACTTCACCATTTAGGAAACCGACAGCTTCGTCATGATTTTGTCCCAGGGCACCGCGTTATCCTGAATGCATCTCTGCTCAGCAGCTTTCCAGCAGGCGGCCCTGGTCTTTCCGGGACGACCACTCGCAGACTGAGCAAAACAGCCAAAGGAGGCTTATTTTGAGAATCAGATCAGCCCATTTGGGAGACGCACAGGCACTACACCGGATTTATCAGGCGTCGCCTGACTATTTCCGAATGCTGGGCACTGATATCCCCACCATCAGCGAGGTCGAAACAGAGCTGGGCCTGGCCCTGATGGACGCTTCACGGCATGTGGAGCTGATTGAGCATCATGACCGCGCTGCCGGGGTGTTGGATTGGAAAGTGGCCTACCCCGATTCGGCAGACGTGACGGTCAATTTGCTGCTGCTGCGTCCTGACGAACGCAGTGCGGGCCTGGGCAGCCGCGTCATGTGGGACCTGGAGAGCCGCCTACCATCCGAGACACGCCGCCTGATGGCTTCGGTTCTGGGCGAGAATCCGGCGGCAGCCCGCTTCTGGGAGCGTCTGGGCTACGAATTCGCTGTGGACGCCCGCCCGATCATGACCTGGTATGCCAAGCCGCTCCATGCTGTGCGCCAGCCCGAGACCAACCTGATCTCACTTGGCCTGAGTGTTCCGGCATTGCCCCAGGGAACCCACAAACCTGTCTGAACCACTCCCACAACCAGAAAGCGAAAAGTGGCGCCGCTCTATCCTCAGCGGCGCCACTTTGAATTTGCTTCGGGCTCAGTCGGTGACAGCGGTAGGCATCAGACCCACCACTTCGGAAGGTGCCGCATGGACGCCAGTGCGCAGGGATTCGTGCACGCCTTTGGCGATGCCGAGGGCAACACGGTCCACATAATTTTGGTTCATCAGGTTGATCGAATCGACCGGGTGGCTCAGGAAGCCGACCTCTACCAGGGCAGCCGGAACGCGGTTGGTGCGCAACACACCCAGTGACTGCTGGTTCTTGATGCCGCGTGAGAAGGCACCACTGGCGTCTACCATGTTCTTCTGCATGATGGTAGCGAAGGCAGGAGACAGGCGGTGGTTGGCGTTGTACCAGGTTTCTATGCCGAAGCCGCGCAGGGCGGTAGAAGCCGGCATGGCGTTGGCATGGATGCTCACGAAGGCCTGCCCGGCCGAACCCATATTGGCGCGCATCCGCAGATCGGTCGCCTTGTTGGCGTTCAGGGCGACGTCACGGTCACGGGTCATGACCACATCGATGCCCGCTGCGTTCAGGAACTGCCGGGTCCGCAGGGCCACATCCAACACCAGCTTCTTCTCCTGAATCTGTCCCACTGCACCCGGATCGCTGCCGCCGTGTCCAGGGTCCAGCACCACGCGTGGCTTGACCGCGCTGGCATAGGCCAGGCCGCCCCCGGAAGGCAAGGAGGCCAGGCGGCTCAGGTTCCGCTCTGGGTTGGTAATGGGGCGCAGGTTGGCAAGTGCGGGAGCCACGTCAATAGCCAGACGGTAGCGGTCCGTGCTGCCGTCACTGGGGGGCAGGAAAAAGGCGCGCCAGCCACGCGCCGCAGTCGCTGCACTTCCGGTGCTCAGGCTCAGGCTGATGCCGCCGCCCGAAGCCCGGTAGGCCCAGGACTTCAGCTCAGGGCTGACACTGCTCTCGCCGCCTGCCTGGGCCCGCACACCACTGATCTGTACATTCAGGCCACTGCCCTGGGGCATGATCTGGTACGACGCGCCTGGTGGCAGGTCCACCACCACACGGGTCATCCCTGGGCTCTTGCCGACGCGTGGCTGGGTCAGGGTGTTGTTGCCCGTCTGACCCGGCACACGGCCACTCAGGTCCGAGGCATCGGTGTACCCAGAGGCGTTGGCCAGTTCAGGCGGCAGGGCTTCAGGTACAGCATGTACGACACTGTCACCCGGCGCCTCGGCCGGAGTGGCAGGGATGGCGGCGCGCGCTACAGCTGCGGGGGCCGGAGCAGGCGTAGGTGCAGCAGCTGGCGTGGTGTAGCGCGGGGTGACGACCAGCGGCGCTTCGGTCTGGCGCACTGGAGTAGCGGGCAACTGATAGGGGCTGTTGCTGCGGCCCAGCGCCTGAGTGCCACCGGCACGCGCCATTGGAGCGGCGGCCAGTGCCAGCGGAGCTGTCTGCGCCGCAGCCATAGAAGAAGACGCCGGGGCGGAACCCGGCAGCATGGCCTGCAAGCCTGAGCCAGCGGCGCCCCCCTGTAGGGCGGGGCCAAAGTCCAGGATCAGCACGCGGGTACCGGAAGCGATGGTGGCCTCACTGGCCTTCCAGCCACTCACGGCGTTCAGCGGGTAGGGGGTGGTCAGTGTGACCTGTGAACCGCCAGCACGGTAGGACGTGACGGCCTCTCCCAGCGCGCCCTGCGAACCAGGCTGCACCGTAGCGCCTTCGACGCGGACCGTCAGGCCAGTGTAGCTGGGAACCAGGGCGTAGCGTGCGCCCTGCGGCAGATCAAAAACCACCCGCGTTCCACCCGGCTGCCCGCTGCTGCGTGGGGCACCGAAAGTGGTCGCGGGCGTGGCGGGGGTGCTGCTTGTCTGACCTTGGGCCAGGGTCAACTCGGCAGCCGGCGCAACTCCCGCGCTTTCACTGCCAGACAGAACCGGTAACACAGAAACGGGAGCGGTGCGCTGGAAGGGATCGGTCTGTGCCGATGCCCAACCGACACCGCCCAGCAGCGTGGAAAGGAACAGGGCGCGCGACTTCATGGTTTCTATAGTGTCGCCCGTCTCTATGAGAAACGCAAATATGGAACCGGTACTCAGGCATCATTTTTCAGAAAAATCAAGTCTTCTGTATTGGCGATGCACACAATTTTTTCGTGTCAGACGCTTCCATGAACCTGGTACAAGTTACATTTTCAGAATGAGAATATGAAAATGCCTTCATAAAATGAAAAGGTTCCATTCTGCTGTATCAGAATTTCAGGAAAAAAGTCACCCGAAAGAAGAAAAATATCGTGATTGAGTTCGTGTAATCGCTGGTTGCGCAGGCAAAGACTTCGGGCAAGCCCATGACGCCTCTGTGCCGAATGAGAATTGGGAGACAGCGGATGGGCCTGGAACCGCATCAGCCTGCACCAGGCCACAATTACACTAGACTGGCGGCACCATGAGTCAGCCAGCCCCGTCCTCTCCTAGTCAGCCTGCGGTGGCCGTCATTATTCCGGCATTCAACGAGGCGGCCACCGTGGCCAGTGTGGCGCAGACGGCCCTGCAGTACACCCCAGAAGTCTGGGTGGTGTCGGATGGCAGCACAGACCTGACGGTCGCTGCCGCTCAGGCTGCCGGGGCCAGGGTCGTTGACCTGCAACCCAACGGCGGCAAGGGGGCGGCACTTTACGCGGGTCTGAACGCCTCACAGGCCGAATGGGTCATCATGTTGGACGCAGACCTGACGGGCATGACCCCTGAACACCTTCACAGACTGGCGGCCCCGGTGATCCGCGGGGAACTGGACATGACCATCGGGGTGTTTGAGGGGGGAAAGTTCATGTCGGAGTGGGGCAACCGCCTGACCCCACAGCTGAGTGGTCAGCGGGCCTGCCGCCGCGAGTGGCTGCTGAGCGTGCCCCGACTGAAGCAAGAACGCTGGCCCGAACCTGCCATTACCGAACATCTGGAGCGCACTGGGCTGCGCTGGGACTACGTGGAACTGCCGGATATGGGCCAGGTGCTGAAGGAAAAAAAGCGCGGTCTGGTCAGGGGCATGGTGTACCGCACCCGCATGTATGCCGACCTGCTGACCTACCGCATCCGCAAGCGCCGCGAGTCTGAGCAAGACGGCGAAGCACCGCCCAAGCCACGCTGACAACCAGCCGGAACCACATGGCTCGTCATTGGGACCGGCGTAACACCATGTCGCTTTGCGCGTTGCCGCTACACTTGCGGCACAATAGGCGGTATGACGAACGCTGATTCTCTTTCTGGGGCAAGCAGTGCCGGGCGCCGGGCGCGCCCTGACACCCGCCTGATTTCGCTGCATACCGAGCGCGGTGATGCCCACACCCGGCTGGAGCAGGCCCTCGCCGACTTGGAAGGTGCCGACTGGGGCCTGACCCTGGCCGGTGAACAAGCCCTGGCCCAGCAGCTCCGGTCCATCCTGGGGGCTGGAGTGCTGCGGCTGGACCCCCGCCTGCCCGTGCGCCGTAACCTGCTGGCCGAAGCAGGGTTGGCCGCCGCTGGTTTGGAGGGGGACTGGCAGGGTGCAGGGGCGGTCTGGCTGCTGGAGCCCCAAACCGAAGACATTCAGCGGGCCCAGCGGGCTGGAGTGCGGGTCATCGTGGACACCACGCTGGCCCCCGGTGGTCAGTGGTTACAGTTGGGCGCAGATCTGCTGACCTACCACCACGCGGCCACCCTGACCGGGTTCGCTGCCGAGGAGCTGGCCCTGCTGTTCGGCCTGGGCGAGCGCCCACGCGCCGCCGCTCCTGCTGCCGCTGACCTGACGGTGGCCCTGGCCCTGCGCGACGTGGCGACCCTGCCCCTGCGACTGGCCCGCGCGGCCCAAACCGTGAGCAGCCTTGAAGGTCAGATGCAGGGCCGCGCTCTCCCGCTGGGACCTACGGCCCTGCTGCTCCCCCCCGAAGCTGCGGCCACCACAGCAGCCCCACTGGGCGGCGTACTGCCTGCTGCGCGGGCCGTCATGGGTGGGGTCATCCTCACGCCTGGCCTGGCCGATGCCCGGCAGGTGCGTGAACTGCTGCGCGGAGAAATGCACCAGAGCCGCACCAGGGAACAAACGACGCCACGCCAGGAGAGAAGGTCCGAACCTCACGAGGCAGCACTGCAGACGCCAGCATCCACCGAGCAGGAATCTCGGCCTCGGGAAGGGCAGACCAGGGAACAGCAGCCCCGTGAAGCCCGGCTAGACCCTCAACGCGGTCACAGACGCCAGGACCAGCGCCAGCAGGACACCCGGCGTTTTCAGCGGACCGAGCGCTCTGAACCGCCCCGGCCCCCGCAGTCCAGCCTGGACCGCTTTGTCTTTGAGGCTCCGGCCCGGTCATCTACCCAGGCCACCCCAAATGAAGACTTGTCCGGACCGACACCGGTTCCATCACAGCCCAGCACTACACACCAACCAGCCGCGCCAGTTCCACAGGAGAACACCCGTAATAGGGGCAGGGACGGCCAGAACCGCAAAAAGCCAGACTCCCGCCCTGCTGAACAGAGCAACCCAGAACGCACCGAAGTCAGTGACGCCGCTCCCCTGACGCCGCTGGCTCCGGATCTGCCGACCGTACAAGACGCGGCCCAGCGCCCCGACCCCGCCGCTGACCTCTCAGAAGAGCAGGCGACTGTCTTTGCCCGCCTGCGTGACTGGCGAAATGCCGAGGCCAGCCGTCAGGAGATCAGCCGCTTTATTGTGGCCAGCAACGCTACCCTGGCCGAGATTGCCCGTCAGGTTCCCTATACCCAGGACGATCTGGCCAGCATCAAGGGCATGGGTCCAGCCCGCCTGAGTAAATACGGCGAGGCGATTCTGCAAGTGGTGCGCGGCGAGCAGAAGCGGCGCTAGTCAGCCCAATTCTCAGTGCATTTCCTCTTCCCAGACAGGCGAAGAGGAAATTTTTTTGGTCTATGTCTACACGAACGCCCAGCCCAGCGCTGCACAGGCCAACACTGCGGCCCAGGCTGGCAGGCGGGCCACGCTCAGTGCCGCGTAGGTCAGCAGGGCCAACGCCAGATGACCTGGACCGCGCACCCCTTCTACAAAGACTGGATCGTAGAGCGCGGCCAGCAGCAGACCCACCACACCTGCATTCAGCCCCAGCAGAGCACGGCGGGCCCAGGTCTGCCGCGCCAAGGCGCTCCAGTGAGGCAACGCTCCCAGGATCAGCAGGGCACCCGGCAGAAAGATCCCCAGTGTGGCGATGAGCAGGCCACTCCAGGCCGGAAGGTGACGTTGCACTGCCCCAAGATAGCTGGCAAAGGTGAAGAGCGGCCCTGGGACGGCATTGGCTGCACCGTAGCCAGCCAGAAAGTCCGTGTGGGTGACCCAGCCGGGGACCATTTCGGACTGGAGCAGTGGCAGCACCACATGACCCCCACCAAACACCAATGCCCCCGCCCGGTAGGTCAAGTCCAGCAGCTCCCAGCCAGCCCCCCACCCTGCCAACAGCGGAAGGGTCAGCAATAATCCGGCGGCCAGCAGCAGCAAGAGGGTTCCGGTGCGCCGGGAAGGACCACCACCGAGCGGCGCGGCCGTAACGGGAGGCGCATCCAGCCAGCGCCAGCCCACCAGACCACAGGCCAGGAGCACCACCACCTGCGCCCAGGGACTGCCGCCCAGGATGCCCCACACCAGCAAGGTAGCCGCACTGCCCAGTGCCAGAGCTTGCTGCAAAGGCGTGGTCACCAGGCTGCGCCACATGCCTGCTACAGCGTGCGCGACCACCGCCACCGCGGCCACTTTCAGCCCACTGAGCCAGCCGGATTCAGTCTGCGGCCAGGCCCCCAGCCACAGTGCAAAGCCCCACAACAAGAACACGCTGGGCAACGTGAACCCGGCCCAGGCCAGCAACGCTCCCGGCAACCCGGCCCGCAGGTAGCCGATGCTCAGGTTCACCTGAGAGCTGGATGGCCCCGGCAGAAACTGGGCCAGCGCCACCAGATCGGCAAACTGGGCCTCAGTCAGCCAGCGGCGGCGCTGCACAAACTCATGCTGGAAGTACCCCAGGTGTGCCACTGGCCCCCCGAAACTGGTCAGACCCAGCCGCAAAAACACCATCAACAGTTCCAGAAGCGCCACAGCCTCAGCTTAGGCGAAGCCTGACAGGCATGGGTCAGCCACCTGCACAGCAAGACATCACGCCCTCACACGGCTGCCCTGCGCCCCTGTATCAAATTGAACCAAGAACAAAGAATAGGCATGCTTGAATATTGTTCATGAGCGATTTCCCCCAACCGCTACTTCATCAAAGCGCCCCTGATTTCACGCTGAACGCCGTCTTCCCGACCGGCAACTGGCAACCCGTCACCCTCAGCAGCTACGCTGCCGCAGGCCGGGCCACCGTACTGGTCTTTTACCCCCTGGACTTCAGCCCGACTTGCAGCAACCATGTCCCGGCCTTCAGTCGTCTGGCCGCTGACTTTGATGATCTGGGAGCTGACGTACTCTGTGTCAGCCGCGATTCGGTCTACACCCACCGGGCCTGGAGCCGTGAGCTGGGCTTGCAGGTACCGCTGCTATCGGACATGACCCTGAGTGCCGCACAACTGTACGGCGCCGACTGCCCTGAACGCGGACAGACCTACCGCGCGACTTTTGTGATCGGCGCAGATGGCAAAATCCGCTTTGCCCACCGCGAAGAAGACTCGACCGAACTGACCCTGAGTGCCGAGCAGTTGCTCACGGCTCTTCCTGGCCTTCTTTCGGGCCCTTCAAGCTCGCCGCGCCCCTAGCCACCACAGGCCGTGGTTCTTCTTTACCCTCTGCTGTTCAGATGTAACGCATCCAGCATAAACATACGGAGAGGGTGTAGAACCTCTGTCTTATACATCCAAACTATCCATTCAGATACTAATCACCTTGCCCAAAGTCTGCCGCAGCCGCAGAAAAGTAGTTCCTGAGAATAGATTTTTTTCTCTCATTTCCTTAACCTCTGTACTTATTTACGGTTCACAATTTCGGCTGCATAGGGTAAGGTTTAACTATGCAAAAGAAATTGAATAATTCACCGCATGCCGGTTTTCCATGGCCACCAGGACTGGCCGGGCATCTGACACTCCCCCTCGCTGGACTGGCCCTGGCCGGGCAGGCTTCGGCCGCAGCGACTGCTGGTGGGCCAATCGGCATTGACGAGCAGATCAACAATGTCCTCTCGCCGATCAGCAACGCGATTGCCAGCGTCATTTTCTACTCGGTGCCGGTGGCCGGCACCTCCTTGCCTCTCATCGTGGTGTGGCTGCTGACCGCCGCCATCTTTTTCACGTTGTACCTCGGCTTTATCAACTTCCGTGGGTTCAAGCACGGGATTGATCTGGTACGCGGGCGCTACTCGTCCACCTTTGAGGACAGCCCCGGGCAGATCACCCACTTTCAGGCGCTGACCACCGCTGTCAGCTCGACAGTGGGCCTGGGCAACATCGCCGGGGTCGCGGTCGCAATCGGGTTAGGTGGGCCTGGCGCGACGTTCTGGATGATCCTGGCGGGGCTGCTGGGCATGGCGACCAAGTTCACCGAATGTACCCTGGGCGTCAAGTACCGCACCGAGCGTCCCGACGGCACCGTCTCGGGCGGGCCGATGTACTACCTCAAAAGGGGTCTGGCCGAGCGCGGTATGGTGGGCCTGGGCAGTGCGCTGGCGGTGATGTTCGCCGTCGGATTAATCGGCGGCTCACTGGGCGGCGGCAACATGTTCCAGAGCAACCAGGCCTTCTCGCAAATCGTCGGAGCCACCGGCGGCGACGCCAGCCCGCTGGCCGGGTACGGCTGGGCCTTCGGCATGGTCATCGCGGCCCTCGTGGGGGCCGTAATTATCGGCGGCATCACCCAGATCGCTGCTGTCACCTCACGCCTGGTGCCCTTTATGGCGGCGATATACGTGGCGGCTTGCCTGTTTATCCTGGGCAGCAACTTTACCCAGATTCCCGCAGCATTCGGCGCGATTATTGACGGGGCCTTTTCGCCCGAAGGCATCACCGGCGGCATCATCGGCGTGATGATTCAGGGAATTCGCCGCGCCACCTTCTCCAACGAGGCTGGCATCGGCTCGGCAGCGGTGGCCCACAGTGCCGTAAAAACCAGCCGTCCTATCACCGAGGGCTACGTTGCCCTGCTGGAACCGTTTATCGACACTGTGGTGATCTGCACCATGACGGCCCTGACGCTGATCATCACTGGCGTATGGAATCAGGGCTACGAGGGCGTGCAGATGACCTCGGCGGCCTTCACGCAGGGCGGCTTCGAGTGGTTCGGCTGGATCCTGACCATCTCGGTGGTACTGTTCGCTATTTCGACGATTCTGGGGTACGCCTACTACGGTCAAAAGGCCGTGGGCTACCTGTTCGGGGAATCCCCAGTTGCCGAGCGCGTCTTCCAGGTGGTTTTCCTGCTGGCTACCGTGCTGGGCGCCACCATGAGCCTGGGGGCCGTGATTGACCTTAGCGACTCGCTGCTGTTCTTCATGAGCATCCCCAACCTGATCGGTCTGTACCTGCTGGCCCCGGTGGTCAAGCGCGAACTGGCCGAGTACGAGGCCGACCTCAAAAGTGGGCGGATTCCCAAGTACCGCGACTCTTACGCTGGATCAGGGGACTGACGCTCAACCCCTGACCCACTGAGCCCAATTGTCCCGCAAGCCCCCGGAGCCTCACCGCTGCGGGGGCTTTTGCCTGCCGGCAGGTCCCCAGGCCATGACTGCTTCAAAAAAGGCACTGTGAGCCGACTCCTTGCCCTGGCGGTTAAAGGTGCGCTAAAGAGGAGGTTATGCAAGACGCAGTCATGGCCGCCCTGTCGACCGTCAACGATCCGGAGCTGCATCAGGACCTGGTGAGCCTGGGCATGATCGAGAGTGTCAGGGTCGAAGCTGGCGTGGCGGCGATCAAGGTCAACCTGACCACCCCCGCTTGCCCGCTGAAAGGCACCATCGAGAACGATGTACGCCGCGCCGTCATGGCCGTAGATGGCATTCAGGACGTGCAGGTCACATTCGGGGCGCAGGTGAGGACGACCCAGCAACTCCCACTGCCAGGCGTTAAGCACGTGATTCTGGTGGGCAGCGGTAAGGGTGGCGTAGGCAAAAGCAACGTGGCCGTCAACGTGGCGGTGTCGCTGGCGCTGGACGGTGCCCGGGTAGGCCTGCTGGACGCCGACGTGTATGGTCCCAGTGTGGCGCACATGCTGGGCCAGGCTGGCGCACGCATCACCGCCAACGAGCAGCGCCACATGATGCCCATTGAGGCGCACGGCATCCGCTTTATCTCCATGGCCAACCTGACCAAAGCGGGTCAGGCGCTGGTCTGGCGCGGCCCAATGCTGCACAGTGCTATTGGGCAGTTTCTGAAAGATGCCGATTGGGGAAACCTGGACTACCTGATTATTGACCTGCCACCAGGGACCGGCGATGTGCAGCTCTCCATCACCCAGTCGGTCAAGGTGACGGGCGCTCTGATCGTGACCACGCCGCAGGACGTGGCCCTGATTGACGCCACCCGCGCGGTGGACATGTTCCACAAGGCCAGTGTGCCGGTCCTGGGCGTGGCCGAGAATATGAGCTACTTCGTGGCTCCTGATACCGGGCACACCTACGACCTGTTCGGGCGCGGCGGCGCACGTGGGCTGGGGCTGGATGTGCTGGGCGAAATCCCGCTGGACCCCGAAGTGCGCCAGGATGCCGATGCCGGTGTACCTGCCGTGATTGCCCACCCGCAGTCGGTGGCCGCTCAGACCCTGCGCGAACTGAGCCGCAACGTAGCTGGCCGCATCAGTGTGGTGACCATGAGCGACTTTGGGGTGCTGGATCCCCTGCCGGTGGTCTGAGCGTGTCTCAAGCTGCCCTCTCCCCTGCCGCCAACGGCAGTGCGTCACGGACCAGTGACCGCATCCTGATCCTGCTCAAACGTCAGGGCAACCTCTGCACGGCGGCCCTGAGCCGGGAACTGGACCTGACCGAGCAAGGGATTCGCCGCCACCTGCTGCGCCTGACCGAGCAAGGCCTGATCGCTTCGCGCACCGAGAAACCGCTGGGCCGGGGCCGCCCGCAGCAGGTCTATTTCCTGACCGAGCGCGGCGAAGGCCAGTTTCCCAAGCGCTACCCCAATCTGTGCCTGGATATCTTGCACCACGTTCAGGCCGAGTTTGGAGACGGCGCAGTAGAACGGGTCATGATGGCCCGCGCCCAGGCGGACCAGCAGGAACTGGCGGGCAGCCTGGAAGGCGACACCCTCACCGAGCGACTGGAACATCTGCAGGAACGCTTTGCCGCCGCTGGTTACGATTCGGTCATCGAGGAGCAGGGTGGGCAGCTCTACCTGATTCACCGCAATTGCCCTCATCTGGCGGTGGCTGCGCAGTTCGGTGAACTCTGCACGGCGGAGCTGCGACTGATCGAAGGCGTGCTGCAAACGTCCGTGCAGTGTGAAGCACGGGCGGCGGCGGGGCACAGCCACTGCCGCTATAAGATAGGGCGCGGCCAGCCGACCACCGACCCCAAGCTGGAGCGCTAGATGTTCCCGTCCCTCCTTTGCTCAGGTTCTGAACCTCACCTACCGGCGCATGACTGACCTCTCCCACACCCCTGTCCCTGCAACCGACGAAACGACCGAGCTGCCTCATCGCCCAGGCGTGACGGGTGGGTCTTATAGCCTGGTGGCCTGGCCGCCGCCCAAGCTGGACGGCTGGGTGCGCCGACGGCAAGACGAACTGGGCGTCAGCAGCTTCGGTGTGCCGCACATCAACCTGCGTGCTCCCTTTCAGACCAATCTGCCTAAGGCCGAACTGATTGAGCGCTTCCGCGACGTTTTGGACGGAGCCAGTTCCTTTGAGGTCAGGGTCAAGGGATTCAAACGGTATAAGGGCGTCATTTTTCTGGAGTGCGAGGCCAGTGCCCGGATGCTGTATCTGCACCTCATGGCGCTGAGCGTAGGGCCCTCAACCCGCAGCCCTTATGACGGCGAATCGTACGCACCACACTTGACGCTGGCGCTGGGCGTGCTGCCCTGGGCCGAAGACGACCTCTGGGAACAGATCGAGGCCCAGGCGCCACCGCTTGAGCGCTTCCGGGTCTCGGCCCTAAGTCTCACCCAGGAGGAAAAAGGCGAATTTCTGGAGTTACACACTTTCCCGCTGGCGGACCCACCTGAGCAGGAGGCGCCAACGCCCAGCGCGGGCCCCACTGAAGCCCAGCCCGTGAGCGATCCTGAAGCTGGAGCGGCGGCCCCTTAACGTCTCAGCGCTGTTTGGAGATCAGGTTCAGTCCAGCTACGAACTGCCGGAAGCCTTCAAAGTCCAGCTGCTGCTCGTTGTCACTCATGGCGGTGGCGGGCTGAGGGTGCACTTCGACGTGAATCCCATCGGCCCCGACCGCCAGCGCAGCGCGGGCCAGCGGCAGCAGCAGATCGCGGCGTCCAGCGGCGTGGGTGACGTCCACCACCACCGGCAAGTGGCTTTCCTGTTTGATCAGGGCCACCGCACTCAGGTCCAGGGTGTTGCGGGTCCACTTCTCAAAGGTGCGAATGCCACGCTCGCACATAATTACGTTCTCGTTCCCGCCTGACAGGATGTACTCGGCGGCGTAGAGCCACTCTTCCATGGTGGCGCTCAGGCCGCGCTTGAGCAGCACCGGCCGGCGGACCGCGCCCACCTCACGCAGCAGACTGAAGTTGTGCATGTTGCGCGCTCCGATCTGCAGGATGTCGGCGTACTGCGCCACCACCTCCACGTCGCGGGTGTCCATCACTTCCGTCATGAACTGCATTCCGTGGCGGTCCGCCACTTTCCGGCCCAGCTGCAGGCCGTCCACCCCCATGCCCTGAAAACCGTAAGGACTGGTGCGCGGCTTGTAGGCCCCGCCACGCAGGATTCCTCCACCCAGCTCTTTGACCAGCGCCGCCGTCTGGTCCATTTGCCCCTCGGATTCGATGGCGCAGGGACCGGCGATCAGCACCGGCGCCTCACTGCCCCCAATGCGCACATCCCCGATGGTCAGGACAGTATCTTCACTCTTTTGCTTGCGGCTGACCAACAGTTTACGTTGTTCCCGGGTTTCTTCCAGGTCCAGGCTGGCCTTGAAAATCTCCTTGAACATGGCGCTGATGGCGGCGTCCGTGAAGGGACCACGGTTGGCCTGACGCACCAGCCGCAGCTGATCTTCTTCGCGCTTGGGGTCGTAGAACTTGGTTCCCCCCTCGCTGGACTTCAGGCGACCAATCTCAGCCACCAACTCGCCACGCCGCGAAAGCAGGTCCAGCAACTGCAGGTTGATCTGATCTACCTGTTCGCGCAGGTCGTCCAGCTGGCCGAGGTGGCCTTGCGGCTGTGCGGCAGAATTCGGGTCACGGGCATCGGTCATGCCGCAGCCTAGCGAAACGAACTGCATCACTGCAAATTTGGTTTTTCAAACGATGAAAACAGGAACGCTGCTCACCCCGTTGTTTATCCTGCGCTCTAGTCCAGCAGCAAGACGTCCAGTTCATCGCCGGCCTGCACTTGCTGGCCTGGGTCCACACGGACCAGTACACGGGCATCGCTGAGTGAGCGCAGCACGCCGCTGCTCTGTTTGGGATAGGGCGCGACCTCGCCGCCACGCAGCTCGCCGCGCCAGAAGGCCACTTTGTCGCCCGCAGCGGCAAAGGGAGCTGCCGCCCGCAGCCGCACGGTCCGCAGTTCCTCACCGGTCAGGGCAGGGCGCACCAGCAGCTCAAAGACCACCAAGCTGCTCACCGGATTGCCTGGCAGTCCCAACACGCTCAGACCGTTCCAGCGGCCCAGCAAGGTCGGGCCGCCCGGCTTGAGACGAACTTTCCAGAACGTCACCTCGCCGCGTTCCATCAGCAGATCACGCATGAAGTCGTAACGCCCCATGCTGACGCCACCGCTGGTCAGCAGCAGGTCCGCGCCGCCTGCGGCGTCCAGCCGAGCAGCCAAGTCATTCACGCTGTCGGGCGCGTGGCCCAGATCCAGGACTTCCGCGCCACATTCATGCAGCAGTCCGCGCAGACCGTAACGGTTGGAATCATAGACTTCGCCGGGGTTCAGTGGAGTGCCCGGTGCCCTGACTTCGTCGCCGGTGCTCAGCAGGACCACCCGCCAGCGGCGCCGCACCGGGAGCGCAGCGTGCCCACCCGCCACCGCCAAGGCCACCCGCGCCGGGGTCAGTCTCACACCCGCTGGCAGCAGCTCATCGCCCGCCACAAAGTCGTCACCCAGGGGCCGGACATCCTCCCGCCGGGCCGGGGCCAGCAGCCGCACCTCTCCCTCTGCGCCGAACTCCAGCCGCTCCACCGGGCAAATCGCGTCTGCCCCGCTGGGCAAGGGCGCACCCGTGTAGATGCGGACGCACTCACCCGGTCCCACCTCGCCGCTGTAGGCCTCTCCGGCCCGGCTCTCGCCCACCCCTCGCAGGGTCACAGGCGACTGCTCACTGGCCATCCGGGTGTCCTCCAACCGCGCTGCAATGCCGTCCAGGGCACTTTCGGTAGCGCTGGGGTGCGCGGTGCGGGCTGCCAGACTCTCTGCCAGGCGGCGACCGTAGGCCTGTTCAGGGGCCACCCACTCGCGCTCCGGCACTGGCAAGACTTGCTGCACGGCGGACTGCGCCTCAGCCAGCGAAATGAACTGAGCAAAAGGTTTCATGACCATAGGCTAACCCTGTCACAAGCTACAGACCCGGCAGTGGCCCGTTAGACTAAGACACCTGGGCAAACTGGCCCAGCTGACCGGTTTCCGAACTTCATTCCAGCGTCTCCGCCCAGCGGGGGCCACGAGGAGCACCTATGCAAATTGCCAAAGACAAAGTGGCTGAAATCGATTACATTCTGCGCGTCGAGGGCGAGATCGTCGACCGCAGTGACGACGGCGAGCCTTTGACCTATCTCCACGGTCACGGCAACATCATTCCGGGCCTCGAACAAGCGCTGGAAGGCAAGGGCGCGGGTGAACAGCTCAAGGTGACGGTGTCCCCCGAAGAAGGCTACGGAGTCTACGACGAGGACAATACCGATCAGCTGGATCTGGCCGACTTTGATGACGATGTAGAAGTGGGTGCCACTTACTTCGGCGAAACCGACAACGGTGAGTTGGTGCCTTTCACGGTGTTGGGCCTCAGCGATGACAAGGTGGAAGTGGACTACAACCACATGCTGGCCGGTGAAACCCTGGACTTTGAAGTGACAGTGCGCTCGGTGCGTGACGCCACTCCCGAAGAACTGGAACACGGCCACGCCCACTTTGAGGGTATGGACGAAGACAGCGACTTCGACGAAGACGAAGAATAATCCCCGGATAGCCAGAACGCAGCCCGCCTCGTCTCCAAGCAGCGTGAGGTGGGCTGTGTTCTGGTTTTCCAGCAATCCATACCCACCCACGGTCAAGCTGACACAACGGCAACTGTTCTAAACTGCCTGCCATGAAGCTTGCCGATCTGGCCGCCGCCCTGAACCTGCCTGCCCCTGAACGCAACCCAGAAGTCGCCGCCGTGACCCATAATGCCGCCTGGGTGCAACCGGGCAGCATCTTTGTGGCGATCCGGGGCGCACGGGCAGACGGGCACAGCTTTGCAGCCCAAGCAGCTGAGCGCGGCGCAGTGGCGATAGTGGGCGAGGGCTGGCCGACGGGCAGCCTCCCTTCCCCCCTGCCGTATCTGCAAGTGTCAGATGCCCGCGCCGCTCTGGCGGATCTGGCCACTGCCCTGCACGCCCATCCCAGTCAGGAACTGAAAGTGGTCGGCGTCACCGGTACCGACGGCAAGACCACCACGGCCTGGCTCACCCGGCATCTGCTGCGGGCGGCAGGCTTCCCCACTGGCCTCCTGAGCACGGCAGGCTACGAACTGCCGGGCGGCGAGTTGCAGCAGTTCCCCGCGCACTTGACCACTCCCGAGGCACCGCAGGTCCAAGACATTCTGCGTGAAATGCTGCAGCAAGGCGCCCAGGCGGCGGTTCTAGAAGCCAGCAGCCACGCCCTGGCCCTGCACCGGGTACGCGGTGTGGCCTGGGACGCGGCCATCTGGACGCAACTCACCCGTGAACACCTGGACTTTCACGGCAGCGTAGAGGGTTACTTCGCCGAAAAGCGCCGTCTGATCGAAGCGGCACCTTTTGCCGTCCTGAACGCCGACGATCCCTGGACCCAGCACTTACGCGGCGTGGCTCCTCAGGAAGTCACCTACTCTGCCGAAGGTCAGCCCGCTGACTGGCAGGCCAGTGCAGTGCAGCAGACTGGGCGCGGCCTGGGCTTTAGGGTGACTTCGCCCCTCGGCCAGTTCAAAGTAGACCTGCCCATGATCGGCGGATTCAATGTGGCCAATGCACTGGGCGCAATGGCGGCTGCCGCGCATCTGGGCGTCACAGTGGAGCAACTCCAGGCTGGCCTGGCGTCCTTTGGCGGTGTGCCGGGGCGGATGCAGTTGGTGCCCGCTGGACCGACCCAACCCCGTGTGATCGTGGACTTTGCGCACACGCCGCCTGCGCTGGAAAAAGCCCTGGACACCCTACGCACCACCACTGAAGGTCAGCTGTGGGTGGTCATCGGCTCGGCAGGTGGCAACCGCGATCCGCTCAAGCGAGCACCTTTGGGCGAAGTCGCGACCCGCTGCGCCGACCAGGCCATCTTCACCGAAGAGGACTACCGCGAAACCCCCCTGGAGGATATTCTGCGTGAAATGGAACGCGGTGCCCGCGAAGCAGGACAGGGCAACTTCCAGTCCATCGGGGACCGCCGGGAGGCCATCCGGGCGGCCATCAGCCGTGCCAAGCCCGGCGATACTGTGCTGCTGGCCGGCAAAGGGCCAGAGGACACCCTGGAGCGGGATACCGAAACTATTCCCTGGAACGAAGCCGCTGAAGCGGAGGCTGCTCTGTCGCTGCGTGGCAGCTGAGCCGCAGGCCACAGGCCGTAACTTGTACTCTGAATCACATACCTTCAGGCATCTCATGTTATCTTTGTTTTCGCTGTTTCAGGCGCCTGGCCGCAAAGACATGCGCGGGTTGTTAGCTCAGTTGGCAGAGCAGCTGACTTTTAATCAGCGGGTCGTAGGTTCGAGCCCTACACAACCCACCACGAAGTCCTCACCTGTGGGTGGGGATTTTTGATTTATCGGCGGTGACCTGACCCAGCATGTCACTTCCTTTTGCCAACAGCTGTGCGACTTGCTATACTCGCTGACGCATTTGCACTGGGTCTGCCCCATGCGGGGGGAGGTGCCAGAGTGGTTGAATGGGTCGGTCTCGAAAACCGTTGTACGGTTCTGCCGTACCGTGGGTTCGAATCCCACCCTCTCCGCCAAATGTTGGCCCAGTGTGACTGCCAGAAAGCTGCCTTCGGGCGGCTTTTTTTGTGCTCTGTGGGTCACATACAGACATAGACAATCCCTGCTCACCTTCTGTCAGATCAGTGGCGCAATAATAAGGACAGGTGTGTCAATGGACTTATTTTTTCTGCTTGCTGTAGTTTGCCGTGGCGCAAACTGAGGCCCTTCGCATAGAGAAACTGAGAAAGAGGCAACAACCATTACCAAAGTACACGGAAACACTTCGGGTCTGAAAAAAGCGCAGCTCAAATCGCTAGAGAACCTCTACCGCCGCCGGATTGAGCCGGGACGCGTCGGATCACCTGAACTGGCCCGCAATCTGGCCGAACTGTCCGCTGACGTGCGCCGCGAAGTCAGCGTGCTGATTGACCGCCGGGGCCGCGTCATGAGCGTCAGTGTGGCCGACGCCAAAGCCGCTGAGCTGCCCGATACCCGTCAGGGTGAGAACCGCCTGTCGGGCTATCACCTGCTGCACACCCACCCACGCGGCGGTGAGCTGAGCAAGGGCGACCTTTCTACGCTGTTCATGAAGCGCCTAGACGCTGTCAGTGCCATTGAGGTGCAGGACGGGCGCCCAGGACAGGTCCACACCGCCCACCTGACCCCTCCCGGCAGTACCGTGGAGGAAGAGGACTGGCGTATCCTACCGCCGGTCCCCAGCTTTGACATCGACGAATTTGACCTGGCAGCCCAGGTTTCGGCGCTGGAAGAGGAAATCGCCCGCGCCAGCCGCACCCGCGAAGCCAGTAAAGACCGTGAGCAGGCCATCTTGGTGCAGATCGATACCGGTGAGGTAGATGCCGAGGAGCGGCTGGAGGAGCTGGGCGAACTGGCCCGCACTGCCGGAGCCGAGGTGGTGTACCGCGAGCTGGTGTACCGCCGTCACCTTAAGGCCGGAACGCTAGTCGGTGCCGGTAAGCTGGAAGAACTGACCAGCCGTGCCTATCACCTGGACGCCGACCTGCTAATTTTCGGGCAGGAGCTGGGTGCAGCCCAGGCCCGCGAGATCGAGGCCTCTACTGGCCTCAAGGTCATTGACCGCAGCCAGCTGATCCTGGATATTTTCGCGCAGCACGCGCAGGGCCAGGAAAGCCGCTTGCAAGTGGAGCTGGCACAGCTGCGTTATATGAAACCCCGTTTGCTGGGCGCAGGCGCGCAGCTGTCGCGTATCGGGGCATCGGGCGGTAGTGCGGCCAGCGGTGCGATCGGCACCCGCGGCCCCGGTGAAACCAAGTTGGAGCTGGACCGCCGGCGTATCAACGACCGCATTGCTTTCCTGGAAGCCCAGCTGCGTGAAGTGGCCGTGCGCCGCGAGGAACGCCGCAAGAGCCGCGAGCGTAACTCGGTGCCCGTCGTGGGCATCGTGGGTTACACCAACGCCGGAAAATCCACCCTGTTGAACGCTCTGACCCACGCCGCCGAGGAACCCCGCCGCGTGCTCGCCGCCAACAAGCTGTTTGCCACGCTGCGCCCAACCAGCCGTCAGGGCTATCTGGACGCTGTAGGACAGGTCGTGCTGACCGACACGGTGGGCTTTATCCGTGACTTGCCCCAGGACCTGACACGGGCCTTCCGCGCCACCCTAGAAGAAATCGGTGACTCGGATGTGCTGGTGCATGTGCTGGATGCCAGCAGCGACGCCAGCGAGCTGCACTTTGAGGCCGTGACCCGCATTCTGGACGAGCTGGACCTGAGCGATATTCCCACGGTAGTGGCGCTGAACAAGGCCGATCAGGCCCGCCCCGCCGAACTGGCCCGCCTACAAGAGCGGCTGACCCAGGCTGGTGCCCAGACAGTGGTCATCAGCGCCTTTAAGCGTCAGCGACTGGACGAGCTGCGCCAAGCAGTGGCTCAGGCCTTGCAGCGCCAGGGCTTTGAGCCGACTGACTACGCGGCCATGCACACCGCTGGCTGACAGTCCTACCCTATCAACAAGGCGGAGTGCCCGTTAAAGCACTCCGCCTTGTTTCTTTGGTTATAGGTCTAAGCCTACTTCTGCGCGATCAGTTCCAGAAAAAGACCATGTAAGCGGTCATCCCCACTCAGCTCTGGGTGAAAGGTGCTGGCCATCAAGCGGCCCTGACGCACCAGCACTGGCAGCCCGTCATACTCGGCCAAGACCTCGGTGGTGCCACCTACTCCACTCATCACCGGGGCGCGGATAAAGAAGGCCTCGAACGGCGCGTCCAGCCCAACCACATCCAGCGGCGCGGTAAAAGAATCTACCTGGCGTCCGTAAGCGTTGCGCTGCACAGCGATGTCCATCAGCCGCAAAGTGGGAGGCAGACCCGGCACATTCGAGTCCCCAGTGACCTGCCGTGCCAGCAAAATGGCCCCGGCGCAGGTTCCCCACAGTGCCCCACCCGCCGCATGGAAGTCATGCAGCGCTGCTCCTAGACCCGTGGCCGCCAGCAGGCGGCGCATGGTGGTACTTTCGCCACCAGGCATCACCACGCCGCTTAGATCTGCCAGGTCGGCAGGCAAGCGAACTTCGCGCACCTCGGCCCCTAGCCGCCCCAGAGCCTGTGCGTGCTCACGGAAGGCTCCCTGCAGTGCCAGGACACCGATCTGTGGTGCCCCGTCAGTCCCAGGGTGCAGATCAGCCGAGGGCGTACCAGTCAGCGTCAAGCGGCTTACCAACCGCGAGCGGCCAGGCGCTCTTCGGGGAGCAGTTCGTCAATGTTGATGCCGGTCATGGGGGCGCCCAGATCTTCGCTGATCTCAGCCAGCAGTTCGGCGTTCTGATAGTGCGTCACGGCCTGCACAATGGCCTTGGCACGGCGCTCGGGGTTGTCGCTCTTGAAGATACCGCTGCCTACGAACACGCCGTCCAGGCCCAGTTGCATCATCAGAGCGGCGTCAGCAGGTGTCGCCACGCCACCCGCTGCAAAGTTCACCACTGGCAGCTTGCCGTGCTCATGCACATAGCGCACCAGGTCATAGGGAGCACTCAGGTCGCGGGCCACCGTCATCAGCTCCTCCAGCGGGCGGGCCTGAATCTGGCGGATCTCGCCCAGTACGGTGCGGGCATGGCGCACGGCTTCAATGATGTTCCCGGTGCCAGCTTCACCCTTGGTGCGGATCATGGCGGCACCTTCGCCCACACGGCGCAGCGCTTCGCCGAGGTTCTTGGCGCCGCACACGAACGGCACCTTGAAGGCGTGCTTATCGATGTGGTACTGGTCGTCGGCGGGGGTCAGCACTTCGGATTCGTCGATAAAGTCCACGCCGATGGCCTGCAAAATCTGCGCCTCCACCAGATGTCCGATGCGCACCTTAGCCATCACGGGGATGCTGACAGCACCGATAATCTCCTTGATCATCTTAGGGTCGCTCATGCGGGCCACGCCGCCGTCTTTACGGATGTCGGCTGGCACACGTTCCAGCGCCATGACAGCAGTCGCACCGGCTTCCTCGGCAATCCGGGCCTGGTCTGCCGTCACCACATCCATGATCACGCCGCCTTTGAACATCTCGGCAAATCCACGCTGTACTTTCTGAACGCCCTGTCCTTCACTCTGGTTGGTCATGGCACCCATCATGCCGGGCCGATTGGTCCAGCAACAGTTCCAATTGGGGCGTATTAGAGTAGACCAATGTGGCGCGTCCTGACCCAGCTGAATTTAGACCGTACCTCGGACACCCCACTCACCCGGCAGTTGGCTGCTGGGTTACGTGCCTTGATCACTACGGGTCAGCTCCCGGCAGGCGAACGCCTCCCCCCCACCCGTCAACTGGCTGCCGAGCTGGGGTTGTCGCGTGGAACAGTGACCGAGGTCTTTGAAACCCTCAGCGCCGAGGGCTACTTGGAAGGCCGGGTCGGAGCCGGAACCTACGTGCGGGCGTTGCCTGGCACACAGCAGCCGCTGGGGCAGGCCTCACAGCGGGCGCGGCTGCTGGCCAGCCTGGAACAGCCCAGAGGGTCTGCTGGCCCGATCCGCCCCCTGCGCCACTCACGGGCCGATCCCCGGCTGTTTCCCTGGCGCACCTGGGCGCGGCTGGAAGCCCAGACCGACTGGCAGCCGGGCTTGGGTGCCAGCGCGGCTGGTTGGCCGCCGCTGCGTGAACAGGTGACCGCCTACTTGCAGCGTGAGCGGGGCTTGGCCTGCACGCCGGAGCAGATCATCATCACCACTGGCACACAGCAAGCGCTGGATCTGGCCGCCCGAACCCTGCTGGACCACGGCGAGGCCGCTGCCCTGGAAAATCCCGGCTACCCTGGTACACGCTCGGCACTGCTGGCTGCAGGCATACGCCCCCTCAGCCTCAGGGTAGACGAAGGCGGCCTGGACACGGACACACTGTGGCGACAAGCGCAGGCCCGCTTGGTCTGTGTGGCACCAGCGCACCAGTTTCCTATAGGGGCTACCCTTAGCCCGGCGCGGCGTCTGGAACTGGTCCGATGGGCCGAGACGCGGGGCAGCTGGATTCTGGAAGACGATTACGACTCCGAGTACCGCTACGCTGGACCGCCGCTCACCCCCTTGCAGGCCTCCAGCCGCCGGGTCATTCATATGGGTACATTTTCCGCCTTTCTCTTTTCGGGACTGCGCCTGGGCTTCTTGGTGGTGCCTCCCGAACTGATCGGCAGTTTCAGCGCAGTCAAACAGGCTCTAGACCGGGGATCGTCATGGCGAGACAGCGCCACTCTGGCCCGCTTTATGGCTGAGGGACACTTCGCTCGGCACCTGGGACGGACCCGGCGTATTTATGCGGCGCGGCACGACCTGCTGGCTGCCGAAGTCCAAGCATTAGGCGGCCAGTTGCTGTCCACGGGCCGGGGCCTTCATCTGACTGCCCACTGGCCTCAGGAGCGTGCCCTGCTTCCCCTGGCACAGCGGGTGGGCCTAGACCTCAGCGCTGTGCAGGAGTACACCTGGGGAAGCCGCCGTGAGCCTGCCCCACCAGGTCTGCTGCTAGGCTTTGCTGCCTATGACGCAGAGGAATTGCGGCGAGCGACCAGACAAATGAGCGAGCTGATCAGTTCAGTTGATTGATCTCTGGCCGAAACCCTACTTGCTCAATGTAGTGTAGGTATTCCTCTGGGGTTAGGGCTTCGCGTTTGCCGCTCAGTGTTACGAAAAACGCTTCCAGCACGTTGGTCGCAAAGTTGCGCGATCCTATGCGCGGGGTCGTGGTAATCAGTCGAGCCACGCCACGGTCCTTCATCCAGTCGCGGTCCGCTTCGGTAATGGTCTGGGTCAGGACCGTTTTGCCGCTCAAGTCATGCGGCGCATACCGCTTGGCAAAGTGCGTGTCCCCAGCAATGACATCGGCCCAGGCATAGTAACGGGTCCCCTTCCCCTGCACACTCTCGTTTTGCTTATCCCCCGTCGGATAAAACCAATCCTGCGGCAAAGTGGTCAAGGGAGGTAACAACAGCCGGGCTGCGCGGCGCAGGGCATCCAAACTGCGAATTGGAAAGTCCAGATTGAGTCCGAAAATCAGGTCACCGTACACCACATCTGCGCCCGCTACAGCCAACGCCTCGGCCATCCCGAAACGGTCCACCGCGCTGACCATCAGAACCCGCTGGGTCTGCCAGTTCAGCTCAGCGTCCAGCTGAGCTGTTGCATGTCGCTCCAGGGTATTCTTCAGGCCAGAACCGTCCAGTACAGGGGTTTGCCGTGCATGTGCCACCAGCTTCCGCACATTGTTGAAGGTATAGCGCTGTCCATCCGCAAGCACGTACAGATCGGCTCCA
>NZ_CP086380.1:2037500-2082500 GCF_020889625.1 Deinococcus radiophilus | reverse complement strand
AGCTGGACGTCATGCTGGCCTTTAGTGCTAACCCAGAGGACTACACAGCACGCGGCAAGATCGTCACGCCACTCAAGGACCGCATCGGCAGCGAGATCCGTACGCACTACCCTCAGGACATCCGTCAAGGCATGAACATCACGGCGCAGGAGGCTGCGCGGCAGCCTGAAGTTCAGGTCCCGGACTACGTGGCTGAGCTGATTGAGGAAATCGCTTTTCAGGCACGCGAAGACGGCCGTGTTGACAAGCTGAGTGGTGTGTCGCAGCGCTTGCCGATCAGCCTGATGGAACTGAGTGCTGCCAACGCTGAGCGCCGCGCCCTGGTGACGGGAGCCAAGCCAGTAGTCCGGGTCAGCGATGTTTATGCAGGCTTGCCTGCCATTACCGGCAAGATGGAGCTGGAGTACGAGGGCGAACTGAAAGGGGCCGAGCAGGTGGCCAAAGACCTGATCCGCAAAGCCGCCGGGGCCATCTATGGTCGCCGCTACGCCAGCCTGAGCACGACTGCGTTGGAAGAATGGTTTGAACAGGGCAATGTCTTCCGTTTGCCGCAGACGGGCGCCGCCACTGAAATTCAGGCATCGCTGGCCGAAGTGCCTGACTTGACGGAACTGACCCGCGCGGTGGCCGAGTCGGATGATTCCGACACGCAGGCCAGCGCTGCCGAGTTTGTGCTTGAGGGTCTCTATGGCCGCAAGAAACTGAGCCGCGCAGAAGAACTGTACGCCGCGCCCGAGCCGGAGTTGAAGATGGGACGCGGGGGACGTTGGAACTGAGCCTGCGGTAATGCGGTAACAGTAGATAAACCAATCTAAAAAACACCGCCCTTGTGAGGCGGTGTTTTCTTATCCAGTGTAGAAATTGATTGGGCTTAGTCGTCGTGACCGTACATCACTGCACGCTGCTGCTCACGCTCGTCGGCGGCCCGCAGGCGGCGCAAGAAGGACACGTAGGCCAGGGTCAGACCATAAACGATCGCCGGGATCAAGAAGCTCAGGCCCCAGAGAATTGCGTTGGCAGAGGTTGTCGGCAGATAGCCATTGGCCACCAGCTCACCCTTATAGCCTGCCACCGACCAGACGATCATCAGCGCGAAGAACGCAATACCAGCAGCCAAGCGGTGGGGGTGATTGGTGGGGTTCTCGGCGTAGTACATATTGTCCTTGGCGCGGTCCAACATGGGGACGGCGAACATCAGACCAATCACCAGCATGGGGAGTACCAGTGCACCAATGAACTCGGCGCTGAAGTGCCCCCCCAACAGGTCGAAGCTAAGCGTATTGGGAATGATCGCCAATAGACCGAAGACCCACAGCAGATACCAATCAGGCTTGATGCCCTCAATAGGAGTGGAGCTGGGCGGGCCGTAATGTTCTACTGCGTGCACTGGAACAAAAGCGCTGAACAGAATCACGATGGCGGCAAAGAGCAGGGCCAGCATGATCATGATCGGAGTCTGCTGGGTAATCAGCGGCACACCGACGATTTTCTTGTAGGCCACACGTTTGGCGTACTGCGGCTGGGTATGCTTCTGCTTGATCATGATCAGCATGTGCGCTGCAGTGAGCGCCAGCAGGATACCCGGCAGCAGCATGATGTGATAACCGTAAAAACGGGGAATGATGCCTTCACCAGGGAAACGGCCAGCAAAGGCGAATTCAGCCAGCCAGGGACCGACCCAGGGTACTGACGCCGTGATGGCGTAGATCACCTTCAGGGTGTTGTAAGCGTAGTTGTCGTAGGGCAGGGCGTAACCGGTTACAGCGGTCAAAGCGCTGAAGATCAGCAGCAACATACCGATCCACCAGTTGATTTCACGCGGCTTTTTGTAAGCGCCCGTGAAGTAGATCCGCATCATGTGCAGCACCGCCGCTGCCACCATCACGTTGGCGGACCAGTGATGAATACGGCGGAACATATCACCAAATGGCATGGCGTTGATCTTCAGCGCGGAGTGATAGGCTGCGGGAACCAAGTTGGGGCTATCCGCAGTGCCGGGGTCAAATGAGTTGACCACCATGGAGTTGCTCGGCTCGAACGACAGCGCCAGAATAATCCCGGTCAAGATCAGGATGATCAAGCTAAAGAGGGTGATTTCACCGATAAAAAAGGTGTGATGAACCGGAAAAGCTTTGCGCAGGAACTTATCGTTCAGGCGGGTAATGTGTAGACGCTCGTCTAACCACTGGTTCATGTTCAGGCCTCCTCGGCAGCTTGCTTGGTGGCTTCCCAAGTCGCATCATCGGTATAGGGATAGGGATGGGTTAGGAAGAACCCCGACACCTTGATGCTGTCTCCCTCAGCAACAATCGGCAGCTGAGCCAGTTTATGTGGGGGTGGACCACCCGCCACAATGCCTCCTTCTGTCGGAGAGTACTGTCCAGAATGACAGGGGCAGAACATGCCGGTACCGTCCTTAGCATCGGGCACTGGACAGCCAGCGTGGGTACAGATATCGCTGTAGGCCACGACTTCACCGTCAATGGTTGCCTCAATCACCGCTTCGCCGCTCAGGGTCCCGGCAGGGTAGCGGTAGAGCGCCAGCAAGTTGTTCGGCTCACCCTTACGGATGATTTGGTTACCGTCGGCGTCAGTCCCCATCGGCCAGGCCGTGACCTGGGTTTCACTCAGCTCTGCCATGGTGATCGGTGTGCCTTCCTTGGCAGGATCAGCGTGGACCAGGATGTCACCTTCCATGGGCGGCTTCTTGTCTTCGGTCAGGCGAAATACGGGGTGTGCGCCGCCCAAAGTGCCGAGCAAGCTCACGGTACCAACAGTCGCCGTCGCACCCATCGCCATATTGATAAACCGGCGGCGGGTCAATTCAGGATCTTTGATCTTGTATCTGGTCATTGTCTATCGCTCCTAAAGCGCCTGGCACGGCAAACACCGTACCCAAAGCGGCGCTTTACCAAGGAAATTCTCCGCTGGCATCTTCGACCAGCACTTCGCCGTCCATGAAGTACTTCTTGTAGAGGCCTACCGCAATCGCCAAGCTCAGCACCAGCAGACCGGCCCACAGCCCTTCACGGCTCACGTTGGGAGTCACACCAGCGTTCCAGGCAGCGTAATCGGCCATCATCTGACGGGCAAACAGCACACTGAACAGCAGCGTAGAGGCAAGGGTCAGCACCATCATCATCGTGGCGACTGGCGTAGCCCGGACTTTGTGGATGCCGGGTTTCAGCTCCGAGCCTTCAGCCCAATAGGAGTAAAGCCCGATAAAGCCGTAAGCCAGCAACAGCATGGCGAAGGACAGGAAAAAGATTTCCGGCAGTGCAATGTGATCCGGGACCATACGGCCACGGTTCTTCAGCACTTCGGGATCAATCTCGCCTGCGCCTTCAGCAATCATCGCTGGGCTAAGAGGCTCGGCGATGTCGTTGCCCCAGTTATGGAGGACGAAGTTGGCCACTGCATAGATCTCGTTTTCCTCCAACACACCTTCAAAGGCAGGCATGCCGCCCTGGCCCTTATGAATGATGTTGTAGGCATAGGCTGGATCCTCCGTGATGTTGGTGTTACCTGCCAGCGCCGGACCCGCGCCGCCTTCACCTTCTGCGCCGTGACAACCTGCACAGTTGGCCTCGTACAGCGTCGGGCCGATTTCAGGCCACTCGGTCTCGATACTTGCCATGACGGCAGGGTCAACCACGACAGGCTCAGGGGCTGTCGCAGTATTAAATAAAAAGAGTGTGATGACCCCAAAGAGTGCCGCAAAAAAGATTGCGACCAAGGGCATTACAGCGTCATTTCTCTCCACGTTACTTCTCCTCGGATTGGGACTTGACCCACTGAACTGAAAACACCTGAATGCCGCATTCAGCTTGGGTTTACCAGCGGTAATACCCTGCGATTGTAGTGCAGCAGATGCGGATCAACATACCATGTCACTCCCGCTCGACCGACCGAAAAGTAAGCTGTCTGAGGCGCAGGTCCGCAACGTAAGCTTAGGACCGCTAGAGGGGCGCAAATGTCCCTTAAAGAAGCGGTGATAAGAGGTGGAGCGGCCTCACTTGATTAGGCCTACAGCAGGTCATCCCACAGAAGGCAGTTCAGTCACCGTCCGGCAGACTCAGCCCCGCCAACGCCGCAAAAGGATGTGGTGTATCAACCGGGCGCAGCGTGCAGAACGGGGCCGCACCTTCCGGTTCTACACGGTGTGGGCAGGTGGGGCACTCTGGAAAGGCCTGCTCGGTATAGGCCAGATCCGGCTCAGCGGAGACGATGGCCCACTCACGCTGACAGCCCGCCCGGTAAACCTGCTCACGGGCTGCGGCTGCGGGACGGGGAGCAGCGGGGCGACTACCACGGCGTCTACTCAAGGGGAGCGATGCCTTCCCGAATAGCGTAGAGGGCCGCCTGGGTGCGGTTGTTCAGCTGCAACTTGGTAAAAATCTCGCTCAGGCGGTTGCGAACCGTCTTCTCGGAGATGTCCAGGCGTAGGGCAATGTCCTGGTTAGAGAAGCCCTGGGCCAACAGCTTGAGGATCATCGTTTCGCGCTCATTAAGGTCGTTGTGCTTTTCCTGAGGCAGTTCTTCGCGCTTGTCCCGGAAGTCGTCCAGCACATTCTGGGCCATGTCTGGGTTCAGCAACGCCTCACCCGCCGCGACTCGCCGAATGGCGTCCAGCAAGGTGGCGCTGTCAGCGTCTTTGAGAACGTAACCGCGTGCTCCGGCCTTGACCGCCTCAAAGACGTAGCGGTCCTGGCGGTACATGGTAATCATGATGACCTTGGCCGAGGGATCAATTTCGAGGATGTTCTGCGTGGCTTTGACCCCATCCAGCTCAGGCATCTGAATATCCATCAGGATGACATCGGGGTGGGTGTCTGCCGCGAAACGTAGCGCCTCACGCCCGTTGGCAGCTTCGCCGATGACCCGCATACCTTCACTTTCGAGCAGGCTACGTAGGCCCTGGCGAAAAAGGGCATGGTCGTCCACTAGCAGAACACGAATCATATATGGCCCAGTGTAACGCTCCGGTAACAGCCGACACTGCAATTCATGAGGGAAATACCCAGCGAGAATCTTGTGAGAGGGGCGCAGGCTATAGTGGCGAGCAATGACCTGGTTCGACGCGCTGCTGCTGACCCTCTGGGCGATGCTGGGTGCCTTGGGCCTGCGTATGGGTCTGGGAGGACTGCTGTGGGCCGTGCTGATCCTGGGAGCGGCTTACCTGACCAATTTGGCCGGGGGCAACTTCTGGCCCACCCTGATCGTGGCCGCCCTGCTGGGAGCTGGGGGGAGCGCTGCCGCTTACGCCCTAAACACTCAGAGCGAGTCTCCTTACTGGTCTCCTCCGCTCTGGCACTCGGCGGCAGGGCTGCTGGGTGGTGTATTGCTAGGAGGCGTACTGAGTGCCGCGCTGGCCCTGGCTTTTCCGCTCACGCCCAAGGTGGACGCCTTCGGGGTGCATTATCAGTACCCCTCGCCACAGATGCCGCCGGGCCTGTACCGCGCCGTGCAGGGCTCACGGATTCAGTCGCTGCTGCTCCCGGTCTGGCAACGTAAATCGCCCTGGCAGACACTCCTGATCCCAGACCTGCCCCAGTTGATACAAGACCGCCCTTAGCAGCAGGCCAGGCGCTCAGCGCTGAATGTAGACCGATTCTTGAACGTGCAGACCCTGGTCCAGAACCTGGGCTGCGTAACGCTTGGCCCCTTCGAGGTCGTGGTCCCTGGCATTGCCGCACTCCAGCTCAGACTGGGCAGGCACCTGGTCATAAGTCGCGACATCCTCCAGCGCCCCACGGAAAACGTCCATGATCGCGGCCGGGTCAGGACGGTCCACCACAGCCATATAAAAGCCGGTGCGGCAGCCCATCGGAGAGACATCTACTACGTTCTCCAGGCGTCCGCGCAGTCCAGTGACCAGCAGGTGTTCCAGAGTGTGCAGCGCACCCGTAGGCAGCGCGCCTTGGTTAGGCTGGAGCAGCCGCAAATCATACTTGCTGATGGTGTCTCCACCCGGCGTAGTCTGAGTTCCAGCCAGGCGCACATAGGGCGCTTTGACCTGAGTGTGGTCCAAGTCGAAGGACTCCACTTTGCCTTTGATGGGACTACGTTCGGCCTGAGTATCAACGTCATTAGGCTGCATGCGCCCGGTATAGCACGCGCCCCCATCCAAAAAAGCAAGCAAAGACGTTGCTGACAGGCCGAATTACCTATACTGCGCCCATGTCTGCCCTTGTTCGCCCGCCCGTTCGCCGCTGGCCCCTGTGGCTGATGCCCCTGCTGGCCGCTGCCCTGATTGCTGCTGACCAGTGGCTGAAGGGCTGGGCACTGACCAACCTGACTTATCTGGCACCGCCTCAGCCGGTCATCCCCTGGCTGCTAGACTGGCAACTAACCTTCAATACAGGGGCCGCCTGGAGTCTGTTCTCGGACTCGGCCCTCCCGCTCGCCATCGGGCGAATGTTGGTGGGCATCGCCTTACTGGTCTATCTGGTGCTGCGCCCCCCTGGACGCGCCCTGGCCGTGGTGCTGACCATGATCGCATCAGGGGCCATCGGCAATGCCATTGACGGCTTTACGCAGGGCAAAGTGACTGACATGATTCATATGCCACTGCTGTCCAGCATCACCAATGCGCTGAACGCCGGCGATTTCCCCATTTTCAATCTGGCGGATATCTATGTGGTGCTCGGCACCCTGGCTCTGTTGGCGCTAAGTCTTCTGGACGAGCGGCACGAAAAGCGCGCGCAGGCTGGCGCAGCGCCCTCACACCCGCAGAACTAGGCCAGGTGTCAGGAGGGGGCAGCCACCTGACTTACCTGTGCGCCCTCCAGGTCCACGGGCAGAGCCACGACCTGACCGCCAACCCCCTGCCCTGCCATGACTCCGCGTAAAAAAGTGTGCAGCGGCGCAGTGGGTTGGGTCCGGTTATGAAAACACAGCACGGTTGGGCCGGCACCACTGAGAGCCACCCCCAACGCTCCATGTTCCGGCGCTTCGGTCAGAATCTGCTTCAGGCCTGGCACCAGGGGAGCGCGGTAGGGCTGATGCAGCCGGTCCTGCATGGCGTGGGCCAGCAGATCCAGTTGCCCAGACATCAGGGCCGCTGTGGTCAGAGCGGCATGTGACAGTGCAAACACGGCGTCAGCCTGAGAGTAGTGGCCAGGCATGACCCGGCGGGCCTCAGCCGTGCTTAGTTCAAAATCGGGAATCAGCAGGGTCACGCCCAGATGGGCTGGTGGCTCAATCCGCAGCACATGCGCCTGCTGGCCGTCAAACGTGCCCACCACGATGCCCCCCAGCAGTGCCGGGGCCACGTTGTCCGGGTGGCCCTCCAGGCGGCTGGCCAGGTGCAGCATCTCGGTTCGGTCCAGCGGTTCGCCCAAGACAGTATTGGCGGCCAGCAGGCCGGCAAGTAGGGCTGCCGCGCTGCTCCCCAAGCCCCGTGCCAGGGGCACATCACTGCGAATCTCTACGCGCATAGGCGGCAAGGGCTGATTCACCTCGGCGGCCAGTGCTTGCATAGAGGCATAGACATAGTTGCTCTCATCGGCAGGGGTGCCGGCCAGAATCTCTCCCAGTGGGATGATCTGTAGTGCATGCGCTGGACGGACCTGCACCGTGGTATACAGCGGCAAGCTGAGGCCCAGCGCGTCGAAGCCAGGCTCCAGATTGGCGCTGGAGGCGGGCACCCGGACCAGAATGGCCGCGGCCGAATCGGAAAGAAGGTCAGGGCTGGTAGGGGGCGCGGAAGGCAGGGAAGGCGGGTCTGGCTGGGCGGACATACTTCAGCCTACACGCCGCTCCTCTGGCCAGACAAAGCCGCCGGCTTAGCCCACACCTGGGCCACTTAACTGGAGTTGATGTGACCAAGCTGACGCAGGCCTGAAGTTGATCTTTACGCATGTCTGAGGCCAATTTGGGCAAGCCTTGAGAACGTGCGGTATATGACACTTGGAGCGGGGCCAAAGTCCCATCTTGGCGTCAGCAACGTGTGAATCCCGCGTGAGGGTTGACGTCCGTTGAACTACTGGAGGTAAGTATGTCCTGGATTATTGTAATTCTCGTTGGTGCCCTGGCCGGTTGGCTGGCCAGCATGATCATGAAGACCGACGCTCAGCAAGGCGCTATCGCTAACATTCTCATCGGTATCGTGGGGGCCATGCTGGCCAACTGGATCTTCGGTGACATGCTGGGCATCGGAAGCGCTGAGGCCGCTGGTGGTGGCTTTAACATCATGAGCATCCTGTGGGCCGTTCTGGGTAGCGTCATCCTGATCGCCATCCTCAAAGCACTGAACGTCCTGCGCTAAGCCGTATCCGGCCTTACGACCTTAGGAAAGTCCAGTCCAAGTGGCTGGGCTTTTCTCTTGTCGTGAGACCAAGGGCGCAACATCTGACTTCCTCATCAAACTCCTGGGCCATAATGTCAGGAGCATGACTTTTCTTAGTCGCCGCGAAATTCCCCAATTATGTGGCTTTGCCATAGCCCTCTCAGCTGGATACCCAGCCTGCCACTGCACCACTCCTGATCTGGCGCTGAACGCATGAAGCTGCCTAGACGCCGCCGCCTAGGTTCTTCACTGGCCCAGGGACTGCTGACGGGTATGGCCCTGGGGTACACCGCTTACCGCGCGGCGACCCTGGTGGTCAACGCCCGCACCTTTCCCCGGCTGGACCGCAAGCACGCGGCAGTCAGCCCGCGCCCTAAGGTGTCCCTTCTGACCCCGGCCCGTGATGAGGCCCACAACGTGCCGAAATTGCTCGGCGGCCTACTGCGCCAAGGAGCCGACGAAGTGATTCTGTTGGATGACCACAGCAGCGACGGCACCGGCGATATTGCGCGGGAGCTGTGTCAGGGCGTTCCTGGGGCCCGGGTGGTGAGCGGCACCCCACTCCCTGAGGGCTGGGCCGGGAAAAACTGGGCGTGTCACCAGCTGTCTCAGGCAGCCAGCGGCGACGTGCTGATCTTCGTGGACGCCGATGTGGAATGGAAGAATGGCGCCCTGGACGCTCTGCTGGCCGAGCTGGAACGTTCAGAGGCTGACCTGCTGAGCTGCTGGCCGCGCCAGAACGTGGGCAGCGCACAGGAGCGACTCATTACACCGCTGATTGACCTATACCTGCTGTCGCTGCTCCCCTATCCCGCCATGCAATTGCCGTTGGTCGCTACAGCAACCGCAGTAGGACAGGTGATGGTCTTCCGCCGGGCCGCCTACGACGCCGTGGGCGGACATACGCTGGTGCAAGGAGACGTCCTGGAAGACGTCCTGTTCGCCAAGCGGCTCAAGGCCCGTGGCTACCGGGTCATGGGTGTGCTGGGCGGCGGACGTGTTGGCGTCAGGATGTACAACGACTACGCCTCTTCGGTCAATGGCTATGCCAAAAGCTGGCTGCCTGTGCACGGCAACTCACGCCTGGCGCTGGCCACAGCCCTGGCCGGCCAGCTCTGCGTGTATACCCTCCCCTGGCTGCTGGACTTTCCAGGGGCGCGCCTGCTGAGGGCCACCTCGCTGCTCGAGCGCGCCGCCATTGCCTGGGTGGCTGGCCGGCGTGAGCCTGCCGACCTGGCCGAAGGGCTGATCGGCCCCATTCAGCCGCTGCTGATGTTGCCGATCTACCGCAAGGCCATCCGCAAGCAGGTCCAGTGGAAAGGCCGCGTGTACCAGCAGTAGACGTGCCGCTTTATGATTCTCCGATGCCTCGCCCTGTTTCTCTGCCTGCCGCAGCGCTGCCCACGCCTCAACGTCTCGCCATCCTTGACGTACTGCGTGGCGCGGCACTGACTGGTATTCCGGTGCTCAACGCTCCGGCCATCCTGCACCTCAACTTCGAACCCGGCGAGCAGACGGTCAGCACTCAAGTGCAGTTCTGGAGCGACCTGCTGTTCAGGGGCCATTTTTTCCCGCTGTTCGCCCTGCTGTTCGGCGCAGGCTTCGGGATCATGATGGAACGGGCGCAGCAACGCGGTGAATCAGGACTCGCCATGTTTTTACGGCGGCTGGCGCTACTGTTCGGGCTGGGGCTGCTCCACAGCTTGTTGCAGTCGGGGGAGGTCCTGCGTTTTTACGCCCTGTTCGGCCTGCTGCTGATTCCATGTTCTTATCTGCCTGTGCCGTTGATTGGGCTGGGCGCGGCCGTCATGACGGTGCTGGCCCTGTGGACCTCGCCCATTTTGCTGACTCCGGCCATGTTTCTGTTGGGTCTGGCGTTGCAGCGCCTGCGGGCCTTCGAACAGCCCCAGCGGGTGCGCCCGGTCCTGCGCCTGTGCTGGCGGGTCTTACCGCGCTGCTGACGGTCTGGAGCCAGCGCAGTGAGGCGCGTCTCTTGGAAGTGGCCGGGTACGACCTGGACCTGACCACCCTGAGCGCCCTGGTCGGAGCCGCGGCCATCACCAGTGGCCTGTGGTTCTGGGCAGCGCGTCCAGGAGCGCTGGCTGCCCCGCTGCGCCCATTGGCCTTATTGGGCCGCATGAGCCTAAGCAACTACATCCTTCAGACCCTGGTCTTTACAGTGCTGGGATGGGCGGGGTGGGCAGGGGGGCCTTACTGGCTGGTTATCCCGGCCTGTCTGCTGGCCTACGCCGCCAACCTGACCCTGAGCGCGTGGTGGCTGCCGCGCTACCGCATAGGCCCGCTGGAATGGCTGTGGCGCTGGGGCAGCACGCTGAAACGCCCGGCGCTGGCCCGCGCCTGAGCCTGTCTGCTGCCGCGCAGCGCCCACAGCATTACAGCCGCACCACGTTGCAGGTGCAGCGGGCCAGGGTGGTGGTCTTGCCCCGCTCGTCCTGTACCTCAATTTCCCAGACCATCACCGAGCGGCCCCGGTAGGCCAGCGTGGCGGTGGCCATGACATATCCGCCTGTGACGCCGCGCACATGGGTGCCACTCAGGTCCACGCCCACCGCCACTTCACGGGTCACGTCCAGGTTGATCCAGCTGCCCACCGAGGCCAGTTCTTCGGCCAGGGCCAGACTGGCGCCGCCGTGCAGCCGCCCAGCCGGTTGACGGTTTCCCTCTACCGGCATCCGGGCCACCAGCTTGTCCTTGGTCACGCTCAGCAGCCTGAGGCCCAATTTCTGGCCTAGTGTGCCGCTCAATCCCTGACTTTCGGAGCCGTTCATCCGCGCAGCCAGCTGCTCTGGCGAGAGCTGCTCAAATTCTTCGGGAGTGGGCAGGTCAATATCAGGGTGAAGGGTCATGCCTGAGCATAGACGCTCCGACTGTCGAGCGCCTGCATTAAACTGTGATCCATGCTCAATCTGAGGCAGCTGCACCCGCAGGCCATCGCCAGTCTGCGGAATTTCTGCGCCGACCTACTGGCTCCTGACTCTCCACTGGAAAGCGGGAGCGCCGAGATTTTCTTGAGCCTGACCGAAGGTGAAAGTAAGCCCACCGTGCTGCTGCTGCACGACTCAGATGGAAAGGCGACTCAGGAACGAATCAAAAAGATAGCGGAGAAGTCCAATGGGCGAACGGTCTGGTATCACCTCCGGCAGTACCCTGCCAGCGAGCGGAGCGCCCTGTACACCCGGCTCGGCGGCGGTCAGAGCCTCTATCTGCACCCGGCGGCGTTACGTGACCTCTCGCAGTTGCGGGTGGCCGGTGATCCTTATGGCCTGCTCAAGCAGATGAACCTCTATGGCCTGCTCCTGCTGAGTGCCCTGTTCCTGATGGTGGGGCTGCTGGACCGGGACCTTTGGGGCACACTCCTGATGCTGATTTGCTTGCTGGCGGCCTACTGGCTGATCTACGGGCTGATTCACCTGCGGCCTATCCGCGAAGCCCTGGCAAGACGCCGCAAGCAGGATTTTGCCGCAGTGCTGGAGAGTTGCGAAACCATTGGCCGCCCGGAACTGGACCCCGACCTGGCCGCCGCCCTGCCGGAGCGTGTGGCCGAGCGGCTGTCCCGCTTGCCAGACCTGCGACCCGGCAGTGGCGGCCTGCCTACTCCGGGTGAGTGGCGCGCCGCAGAGATCTGGGACCTGGCCTATGAGGCTGCCAAGACCCTGGGCCGTCTGCCCGCCAGCAGCCCTGGCTATCCGGCCATGCAGCGCGAGGTAGAGCAACTGCTGGACCTCGCACACACGGCCTTGGGTGAAGTGGCCACCACAGACCTACCAGGCGATCCAGCCACCCCGACCAATCCCGAACTGGCTGCCATTTACCAGGACATCCGGCACCATGCTGCTGCCCTGGGGCTGCAGGCGCTGAGCAGCCCCGCAGAAGCGGCCCAGCCTTCGCCTCAACGCTCCTATTGAGAACGGCAGTAGTCTGCATTGATTGGTGGGTGGTGGCGACTGTGTAGCGCGCTCGGCAATCCATTGGGTCAATGTCAATTTATGCCGTTATCAATAAGTGGTTTGGCCTAGCATCCTGCCCGCCTACTCCGCCAGACTGACAGTGGAGGTGAGCCGTCCGTCCCACCCGCAGACCACGGGTCAGCAGAAAGGACCCCCATGAACAAAAAACACCTTCTTAAATTGGGCTTCGGCGGCGAAGTCGTGGAATTGGCGCATCAGGCCGCCCGCATCCGCGCCCAGTCCGGACTGGACCACACCGAAGTGCTGGACGAACTGCAGAAGGTCCAGGCGGCGCCCCAGAACTATCTGGGTGGCGGCGTCTATGCTGAGCTGGCCGCTGCCGTGCAAGCCCAGCGACAAGGCCGGGCCTCCGCAGAACTGCGTCCCTCTCCCCTGCCCTACGGCATCTGGGGCGCCGAACTGATTGAAGCGGGGGCCTTAGGGCAGATGGATGTCGCTATGCGCCTGCCGATCACGCGGGCCGGGGCGCTGATGCCCGACGCCCACATCGGTTACGGGCTCCCTATCGGCGGGGTGCTGGCCACCGAGAATGCCGTCATTCCCTACGGCGTGGGGGTGGACATCGGCTGCTCCATGATGCTGAGCGTCTTGCCGGTTGACCCACAGCAGCTCAGCAGTGACGAGGCCCGCAAGCTGCTGCTGAGGCACACCCGCTTCGGGGCTGGAGTGGGGTTCCAGAAGAATCAGCGCCTGGATCATCCGGTGATGGATGAACGCACCTGGCAGGATCAGGGCCTGCTGCGCTCTCTTCAGGGCAAGGCTGCCGAGCAACTCGGCACGTCGGGCAGCGGCAATCACTTTGTAGAGTTCGGAACCCTGAAAGTAGACAGCGCGGACCTGGGCCTGGAACCGGGCGAATACCTGGCCATCCTGAGCCACTCCGGGTCGCGCGGCCTGGGGGCACAGGTGGCTGGACACTTTACCAAGGTGGCCGAATCCCAGCTGAGCGAACTGGACCCTGCCGCCCGCCGGCTGGCCTGGCTGGGGCTGGACACCGACGCTGGGCAGGCCTACTGGCGGGCCATGAACCTGGCCGGGCGCTACGCGCTGGCCAACCACGACCAGATCCATGCGAGGCTGAGCGGAGCGCTGAACGCGGAGCCACTGGTGCAGGTCAGCAACAGCCACAATCTCGCCTGGAAACAGGACGTGGGCGGCCAGGAACGAATCGTTCACCGCAAGGGCGCGACCCCCGCCGAGGCGGGCCGCCTGGGCCTGATTCCCGGCAGCATGGCCGATCCCAGTTTTGTGGTGCGCGGACTGGGCAACCCAGACGCCCTGAGCAGCTCCAGCCACGGCGCGGGCCGTCAACTGGGCCGCAAGGCCGCCGAGCGCAGCCTCTCGCGCGATGATCTGCGCCGCACCTTGCACGAACGCGGCGTGACCCTGATCGGCGGCGGGCTAGACGAAGCCCCGCAGGCCTACAAGCGCATTGAGGACGTGCTGGCCCGCCAGCGTGATCTGGTGGATGTGGTCGCCGAATTCACCCCCCGGGTGGTGCGGATGGATACCGGCAAGCAGGACATTTGAGGGCTGTCGGGCAGCCTCCTGGCCGCCCCAAGCCGCATAACTCTGCACCGCTACGGGCGCTGTATACAGCTTTGCATACGCCCGGTCTGCTGGGCTAGACTGGCCTGTACAGCCCAACTTGCCCCCATCACATGCGTAGCCGAGATTACGGCCCCACAGGAGTCCACATGCTGAAAATCGAAGAGTACCGTCCGCAGTCCTTTATCGACTTCACCAAGGAAGAGAACATCCAGGCCTACCAAGAAGCTCTGGCCAAAGTGCGCCGCGAGCTGGTCGGCAAGCACTATCCCCTGATCATCAACGGCGAGCGCGTAGACACCGAACAGAAGTTCGAGTCGGTCAACCCCTGCGATACCTCGGAAGTGGTGGGCACCACTGCCCGCGCCACTGAGGAGCACGCCGAGCAAGCCCTGCAAGGTGCCTGGAAAGCTTTCGAGGAGTGGAAAACCTGGAGCATGGACGCCCGCGCCCGCGTGCTGCTCAAGGCCTCGGCCATCCTGAAAAAGCGCCGCCTGGAAGCCTGTGCCCTGATGAGCCTGGAAGTGGGCAAGAACTACGCCGAAGCCGACGTAGAAATTGCCGAAGCGATTGACTTTCTGGAGTACTACGCCCGCCAGGCCATGAAGTATGACGGCTTCGGGGCCGCTGAAACCACCTGGTTCGACGGAGAAGAAAACGGCCTGATGTACCTGCCGCTGGGCGCTGGTGTGAGCATCAGCCCCTGGAACTTCCCCGGTGCCATCTTTCTGGGTATGTTGGCCGCGCCGATTGTCGTGGGCAACACCGTGATCGCCAAGCCCGCCGAAGACAGCGGCATGATCGCCGGATTCCTGGTAGACATCCTGATCGAAGCGGGCCTGCCTGCGGGCGTGGTGCAGTTCCTGCCTGGCAAGGGCAGCGAAGTGGGCGAGTACCTGGTGCAGCACCCCCAGACCCGCTTTATCACCTTTACCGGTAGCCGTGACGTGGGCCTGCGGATCAACGAGGTGGCCGCCAAAGTCAAAGTGGACGAGGGTCAGAAGTGGATCAAGCGCGTCATCATGGAGCTGGGCGGCAAAGACGGCATGATCGTGGACGAAACCGCCGACATTGACAACGCCATCACGGCTGCGGTGCAGGGTGCGTTTGGCTTTAACGGCCAGAAGTGCAGCGCCATGAGCCGCCTGATCGTGGTGGACGATGTATATGACGACGTGGTGAACGGCTTTGTGGAGCGCGCTGGCAAGCTGAAGGTCGGCACCGGCGAAGAAAACGCCAACGTGACCGCGGTGGTGAACCAGATGTCCTTTGACAAGATCAAAGGCTACCTGGACATTGCCCCCGAAGAAGGCAAAGTGCTGCTGGGCGGCGAGGCTCCCGGCGAGGCGAACGGCAAGCCGGGCTACTATGTCCAGCCCACCATCGTGGGTGATGTCAAGCGTGACGCCCGGATGGCCCAGGAAGAAATCTTTGGCCCGGTGGTCTCGGTGATCCGCGCGCGTGACTGGCAGGACGCCCTGGACATCGCCAACAGCACCGTGTACGGCCTGACCGGCGGTGTGTGCAGCAGCCGCCGTGAGCGCTTGGAAGAAGCCCGTGAGAAGTTCGAGGTGGGCAACCTGTACTTCAACCGCAAGATCACCGGTGCCATTGTGGGTGTGCAGCCGTTCGGCGGCTACAACCTCTCCGGCACCGACTCCAAGGCGGGCGGCCCGGAGTACCTGGGCAACTTTATGCAGCTCAAGACCGTGACCGAGCGCTGGTAAAGCGCCACACCAGAGGGGTGACTTACCTCTGTGCCTTCACCATCAACAGCCAACGCCAAAGGCCTCTGCTTGAACTGCAGGGGTCTTTTCGGCTGTACCGCCTCACCACGAGCGTTCACCAGCTCGCCGCCAAAATTCACGTTGCCGTTCAGCGAGAGGTGACCCGTCTACGCTGGAAACAGCTTGGCGTACCACGGCGGCAGAAATAATCACACACCCACAGTCCGCGCCGCCCAAACCGACGCTGCCTTGAGCGATGGGCCAGGTCTGCCGCCCGCGCTATCCTGACGGGCGTGATAGACCTGGTGGCCGAAGTGCCTGTAGACCCCGGATTGACTGCAGCCCTGGAACATAGCCTGGCGGCCGTGATGCGGCATTTCGGCGTGCAGGACCGCGAGGTGACGGTGGTGCTGGTAGACGACGAGACGATCCGGGCGCTCAAGCTGGAGCACTGGGGCGAGGACGCCGTCACCGACGTGCTCAGTTTTCCCAGCTGGGAGCCGGGCGACCCCTTCATGCCGCCGCACCTGGGCGACATCATCATCAGCCTGGAGACGGCGGGGCGGCAGGCGGGGGCGCGGGGCCATAGCCTCACCCGCGAAGCCGCGCTGCTCGCCAGCCACGGCATGACCCATCTGGTCGGCCACGACCACCCGCACGCTGAAGGGTTGGGCTTTGAGGAAGGCGCGACCGGCGAGGCGTGGCAGATTTTTCATGATGCCTGGGCCGCCGCACAGGCCGCCCTGGGTGACGAGTTAGAGGAATGAATAAAAATGTCGGCTCGGCGCTGAGTGCGCGGCGCTGGATGCGCTCGGCGGGGTACGCCTGGGCGGGCCTGCAGCGCACCTACCGCCAGGAGGCCAATTTCCGCTTTGAGGCGTGGGCCGCTGTGACCGCGCTGGGGCTGACGCTATGGCTGGATGCGCCGCTGACCCCAATTTTGTTGGTGTGTGCGCTGGTCCTGAGCTTGGAACTGGTCAACAGCGCCGTAGAAGCGGCGATAGACCTGCTCAGCCCAGGCCCGCACCCACTCGCCGCCGCCGCGAAGGACGCCGCCGCCGGAGCCGTGTATGTGGCGGCCTTTTTCGCGCTGCTGGTGGGCCTGAATGTGCTGGGGCCGCCGCTGTGGGCGCTGGTCAGCGGGCGCTAGGGCAGGCGGCTTCGCCTTCCAGCGCCTGCACCGTGTTCAGGCCTAGGCGCTGCAGCGTGGGCAACTGGTAGCGGGCGGCACTCAGGGTCAGCGTAGGTCGCAGCTGGCCGGGCTGGTCATAGCGCACCACCTCGGTGGTGGCCACGCAGAGATCACCACGCCCGCGCCCGTTCGGTTCCAGCCACAGCCGGGTGATCCCGCCCGTAGTCGGCGCACCGCTCTTGGCCTGATACACCACACTCCGCATTCCGTCCGACAGGTTCCATAGCCGCAGCGTATTGGCCCCGGCCCCGATCAGGTATTCACCGTCCTGGGTCCAGAGCAGTCGGGTTACGTCGCTGTTCTTGAGGGGCGTCACCCGACCCCCAGGCCGCGCCAGATACACCTGGCAGCCGTGATACTTGACGGCGTCCCAGCAAAAACGCACCACCGCCGCGTCGCCGCGCGGCGAGTAGAGCGTTTCCTCGTGCGCCCATAACCCTACGTCCATCTCTGCCTTGTCTGCATTGGACTGGCCAGTCACGGTGATGGCTTCGTTGCCCAGGTGGACCACCTCGGCGGGCGTGGGCGGTGGGGTCAGCATGCCTCAGCCTATGCGCCGTGGCTGACGGAAGGATGATGAGAGAAGAGGGCCTGAGGACGCCAGCGCTGCAGCCCCCAAAAGAGCCGGGGCAACTCTGCAACCCCGGCTCTTTCCACCCTCAGCAAATGCCTAGCTGATCCTCGCCAGGGCAGTTCTCTAGTAGTCCATCACCTGACGCATCGCCTTTGCGACGCGGGTCGGCGTGGGGCGGTACTTGTCTTCGATGGCGGTAAAGGGCGGGTAAGGCGCGTCAAAGCCCGTCACGCGGACCACCGGGGCCAGCAGCGAATCCACAGCCTCCTCGGCAATCACGGCGGCAATTTCGCTATGGAAGCCAGCGGTGCGCGGCGCTTCGGTGACAATCACAGCGCGGCCCGTCTTGCGGACACTTTCCAGCAGGGTGTCGGTGTCCAGTGGGCTGATGGTCCGCAGGTCGATGATCTCGGCGCTGATGCCTGCTTGCGCTGCAGCTTCGGCAGCCTTGTCGCAGATCTCCACCATGCCGCCGTAGCAGATCAGGGTCAGGTCGGTGCCTTCGCGGTGAATGCGGGCTTGGCCCAGCGGAATGATGTAGTAGCCGAGGTCCACTTCCTGTTTCAGCGAGCGGTACATCTTGATGCTCTCGAAGAACATCACCGGATCGGGGTCCTCGATAGCGGCCAGCAGCAGACCTTTGGCGTCCTGCGGGTTGCTGGGAATGACCACCTTGATGCCCGGCACATGCGCCAGAATCGCTTCGGGGCTGTCGGCGTGCTGCTCGGGGGTGTGGACCCCGCCGCCGTAGGGCGCACGCACGACCACCGGCAGCGAGAAGCGGCTGCGGGTGCGGTGGCGGTAGCGGCCCAGGTGGCTCATGATCTGGTCCAGCGCGGGGTAGATGAAGCCTGCGAACTGCATCTCAGCGACGGGTTTCAGGCCTGCCAAGCCCATCCCGATGGCCATGCCCATGATGCCCGCCTCGGCCAGCGGGGTGTCGAAGACACGCTCCTCGCCGTAGCGGGCCTGCAGGCCGTCGGTGGCGCGGAACACGCCGCCCATGATGCCCACGTCTTCCCCGAAGATATACACGTCAGGGTTGCGCTCCAGCGCCTGATCCAGCGCTTCGTTGATGGCGGCGACCATGGTGATGGGTTTGCTGGCGTCCCGCTGTGCAGTGACTTGTTTCTCGGCAGTGGCGGTCATGCTCCGTTTTCCTCCATGATCTGGGCGCGCTGTTTTTTCAGCTGCGGAGTGGGTTCGGCAAATACGTGATCCACGATTTCGGCGGGCGTGGGGTCCGGCAGGCTGTCGGCGGCAGCCACGGCCTCTTCGAATTCAGTGTGGATTTCTTCCAGAAGTGCGGCTTCACTTTCCTCGGTCAGCGTGCCCTGGGCCAGCAGGTAGGCCCGCAGGCGCCTCACCGGGTCTTTTTCGTCCCAGCCTGCCGTCATTTCTTCGGGGCGGTAACGGGTCACGTCGTCGGCCACGGTGTGCGGCTTGATGCGGAAGGTCACGGTTTCGATCAGGGTCGGGCCTTCGCCGTTCCGGGCGCGCTCCACGGCGTCACGGCTGACCGAGTACACCGCCAGGATGTCGTTGCCGTCTACCCGGATACCGGGGATACCGTAGCCGTCGGCGCGGCGTGACAGGTTCTGGGCCTTGGTCTGGGTGGTGGTCGGCACGCTGATGGCCCAGCCGTTGTTCTGGAGGATAAACACGCAGGGTGCATTCAGCGCCCCGGCAAAGTTCAGGCCCTCGTGAAAGTCGCCTTCCGAGCTGCCGCCGTCCCCGATAAAGGCCATGGCGACATTGCGGGTACCTTTTTTCTTCTCGGCCAGCGCGGCGCCCACGGCCTGCGGGTACTGCGTGGCGATGGGAATATAAAAGGGCGTCACCTTGAGGTTTTCGGGCATGTACCAGCCGTGCGGGCTGGAGCGCCAGTAGGCCACGGTTTGCTTGATCGGCAGACCGTAGGTCAGCGCGGCTCCGGTGTCGCGGTAGGTGGGAAACAGCCAGTCTTCGGTGGTCAGCGCGGCGGTGGTTCCGGCCTGCGACGCTTCCATGCCGCCGTACGGCGGGAACACGCCCATCTTGCCCTGGCGGTACAGCACCCAGGCCCGCTCATCAAAGTGACGGATGCGGCGCATCTGGCGGTACAGCCACAGCTGGGTTTCGGGGTCGGGCAGGCGGGATTCGCCGCCTTCAAGGTCGGGGTTCAGCGTGCCTTCGGGGGTGATGAACTGCAGCATCGGCACTTCGGGCTGACCTTCGGCCTGGGGTTGCAGGACCGACTTATTCATGGCTTCGGCCGCAGCAGGTGGCATCTGTTCGGCTCCACCTGCCGGGGTTTGAGTTGTCGTTTTGGACATAAACGTCGTCTCCTTTTATGGTCTGATACAGAGGCCACCGAAAGTTCGGCCACCTCACCTCAAAGTTGCCAGGGTAGTAAAACTCCGCCGTGGACACAGATGCAGCGCGATTCTCAGCACTTACAGGCCGGGTTGAGGTTTGCTTTCCATCATAGGAGAAATGCACCGGCAAAGTACGCCACGGGTGCAGCCCTTTAGGACACCCGTCAGGGAGCCCCGGAGAAGGTGATGTTTCACAGTCTGCCTCCTCCGTCAGACCCCTAGTCAACCACGCAAATCTCAGGTCAAGGTCAGGTCAGGCGACAGTATTTAGCCCAACATGAGACAGGGTCTCACACCACAAAAAAGTTATCCACAAGCGAGCGTTTCACTGTGGATAACTCCAGAGTTTCCGTCTGCCAGCACAATTTTGTATTCCCCTTGCGTAAAGATGCGTTCTACACGTCATTTCTGTATCGGACAGAATCAGCGTGCCAACACTTTTCAATGTCCAACAGGCAGAATCGTCACTCTTTTAGAGGCGCCTGTGGATAACTTGACGTGATTCCAGAACAAGGGCACGCATCAGAAATGGAGACTTTATGAAGGTGGCGGATCGAAAAGACTTGGCGTGGACGTCAGTTCCAGTTGCTGGCCTACCCACTGACCTGCCTCCACAATGTCGCTCACCTGTGGTGACAGCACCCCTGCCCAGGCCAGTGGCACCCGCGCCTGAGTATGTGATTTGGTCTGTAGGTTTTCTAGGTTGCCGTGGTCACTGCTGAGCAGCACCTTGGCACCCACTGCCAGCAGCCCTTCCAGCAAAGCATCTACCCGCTGTAAATAAGTCTGCCCGGCCCGCAACGAGGCGGAAGGAAGTTCTGGTGCACCACTGTGACCAATCAGATCACCCAGCCACAGGTCACACATCACCAGGTCGTAAGGCGCCGCTGCACGGGCGAGCGCCTCACCCAGCGCGGCGATGTCGGCCAGTGGGTGCTGAGGTGCCCAGGGCGCCGCGTAACTCAGTCCCAGGGTGGGCAGCACGGGGGGCAGATCCGGCGGGTTCAGCGGCAACCCGGCGCTCAGCACCGAGTAGGGGAAACAGCCGTGCCGGGGGCGCTGAAGGTGCCGTTCAAAATAGCCAGGTGGATAAAAGTTAGCGAGCCCAGCCCTGCCACCAGCCCGTGTCAGTTGCACGGGCCAGCTGGCCTGATCCAGCAAGCGTCGCAGCGTCGGCCCCGGCTGTGGCCCGAAGTGTTCGCCCATGTACCGCACGGCATCCTGCCCGGTCAGCCAGCAGGCCTGCCCGGTGGCCGATTGCGGCAGTCCCGGCACACCTAGCCCAGCGTCCAGCGCCAGCCCGGCCTCAACCAGTGGGCGCAGGGTCGGCAGTTTCGCGTTCCACACCGATTCTGGCAGGGCGTCAGCTGGATGGCCTACGCCGTCCAGGGCCAGCCAGATCAGAGCAGTCATGGTGGGATTCTAGGGGGTCTAGACTGACCCCATGACCGTGCGTATCGCCGCCGCCGCCTATCCCATCACCCGCCCCGGCAACTGGGACGAGTACACGGCCAACTTGCGCGACTGGGTCCGGCAGGGCGCGGAGACAGACGCACAGTTGCTGATTTTCCCCGAATATGCTGCCCTGGAACTGGTGGCCTTGCTCCCCGCCGAGCTGCACCATGACATTTTGGGAATGCGCCCGGCGCTGACTCCCTTCGTGGGGCGCGTGGTGGACCTGCACCGCAGCCTGGCGCTGGAATTCGGGATAGCCATTGTCGCTGGCAGCCTCCCGGTGGCCGCTGCGGGCGGCTTCGTGAACCGGGCCTATGTGTTTGGTCCCGGCGGCGCCGTGGGCCATCAGGACAAGCTGATGATGACCCGCTTTGAGGCCGAGGAATGGAACGTCCAGCCCGGCAACGGCGAAGTCACGCTGTTCACGTTGGGCGACCTGAAATTCGGCGTGGTGATCTGTTACGACTCGGAATTTCCGCAGCTTAGCCGCCGCTTGGCCGAAGCAGGTGCGAACTTGCTGGTGGTACCCAGCTTCACCGAGACGCGCCGGGGCTACAGCCGGGTCCGCATCGGCAGCATGGCCCGTGCCCTGGAAAACGGACTGTATACGGTGCAGGCTCCACTGCTGGCCGACGCACCCTGGAGCTACGCCCTGGAAACGGCGGTAGGGGCGGCGGGTGTCTATGCCCCCGCCGATGTGGACCTGCCCGAAGACGGCGTGGTGGCCGAATTGGGGTGGAATGAAAGCGGTTGGCTGACCGCCGACCTAAATCTGGCAGCCCTAACGCAGGTGCGCGGGGCAGGCCATGTGCTGAACTTCCGTGACCGCGTAGCCGCGCAGGAGCGGCCCCGGCTGCCGCAGACGCTCAGCCTGGGCCAGCTCCAGTAGCGCTCGGACCGCTGAGCTTGCCTCTAGAGGCCCATTGGAGGGCCAGTCGCCCAGCCCATACCGGGCCGGATTTAGCGGGTGGGGTCGCTGGCTGGGTCAGCGCTGTGCGGTGCCGTCATCTGCAGCCGCTCGGCGTAGGCCATCGGCAGCGGCGGGGCCAACTGCGGCTTATCGCCAAACGGCTGGCCCGGCATCAGCTTGAATTCGCCCAGGCCGTCCAGCGACGGGCCTTCACTCCAGCGGCCCTGTGGCGCTGGCACGCCCTCCACCCCCGGCACAAAGAAGGTATAGCTGACTTCGCGCAGTTCCTCTTCGGGCGGGAAGCTGTTGGGAATCGGCAGCGTGCCCTGATGCCCGCCCAGTTCCTCAATGACCGCCAGCCACTGCTGCTGGTGCATGGTGTCGCGGGCGATCAGAAAGCGCAGCATGTCCTTCATGCCGGGGTCGTCGGTCAGCTCGAACAGGCGGCAGGCCAGGGCGCGCCCGGTGGCTTCGGCGGTCACGTTGGCGTACATGTCGGCGGCCAGGTTACCGCTGGCATACACATGTGACCCATTGAACGGCACGCCATTGGCATCGGAAGCCAGCGCCGCCATCCCCGCCGACAAAAACTGCCGGGGGTCCATGCCGCCCATTACCGCTTCGACGACGGGGTTGTCTTTGGCCGCCCGGTCCTTTTCGCTGCTGGATGCGCCTTCAAGGTTCAGGGCCACGGCTGTCGCCAGCATTTCGATGTGGGCGATTTCCTCAGTGCCGGTGGCCAGCAACATGTCGCGGTACTTGGCGGGACCACGGGCGCCGAAGGACTGAAAAAGGTACTGCAAGCAAACGCGAATCTCACCCTCGACGCCGCCAATCGCCTGCTGAAGCATCCGGGCAAAGCGGGGGTCGGGAGTGTCGACGCGGACCTGATACTGCAACTTGCCGTCGTAATAGAACATCGAGGTTCTCCTATGAAAGAGGCGAGCAGGTATTCAGCTGGAAACGCCGTTTAGGGCCTAGCAAGATTGTGGGCGAGTACGGCTAAGACGACGCGGAGCTTAAGTGAACCCAGGGTTTTGGTTTGGGCAGAGCGGATTTGAGCTTCCACAAGCGCAGAGAAGACTGTTTCAATACGTTTGCGGATTTTGGGATGGCGAGATTCTCGCCATCCCGTGTCATATCTGGTGTTCTTCTTGACGCCGTTTAGGGCCTAGCAAGATTGTGGGCGAGTACGGCTAAGACGACGCGGAGCTTAAGTGAACCCAGGGTTTTGGTTTGGGCAGAGCGGATTTGAGCTTCCACAAGCGCAGAGAAGACTGTTTCAATACGTTTGCGGATTTTGGGATGGCGAGATTCTCGCCATCCCGTGTCATATCTGGTGTTCTTCTTGGGCGGATACACGTAGCCCAGACAGCAATACCCCTTATCGCCAATGATGGTTGGGCCTTCAAACTCTGGCCATCTGAGATTCAGCTCATAGCTGACCGTAACGTCATGGAGGTTGGCAGGTCGGATGACGTACTGAACGATTTGTCCACCTGGTGTGACCCAGGCGTGCAGCTTATATCCGAAGAACTCGCCCTGAGTTCCAAATCCCCATTTCGCGCCTGGGAACTGACAAAGGTGCGTGCGTTTGGGACGGCAAATGGGGAGGGGCATTGAATCAACTACGACTTCAGTGCAGGGCTGAGCTGGGCTTGCAACATGCTCTAGGAGTGGCAACAGTTTGATGCCCCTGGTGTAGGCCTGAGTGTAGGAAGGAAGACCGGGACGGTCTTCCTTGAGGATGTTCCACCAGATGGAAGGAAATGGATGCTTGAAGACGAGACGGGAGAGCAGCAGAGCAACCAGCATGGCATCTGTGACCTTCTGGTGCGGGCAGATTTTCTGGTCGCTGAAATGCTTCTTAGCCCAGAAATAGAGGTGGCGAATGACGTGCCGACGTCCTAGACTATGGTGGAGACGATATTTAGCCATGTCGTCTCTATTTTTATGTGTCTGAGACGCACTTCACCAGGGGGCGGTCAGGCCCTAAACGGCGTTGGAAGGACAGTCTGTCTGGCCGCCGATAAAATGCTCAAGGCCGCCGGTCAGAATCTGACCAGCCGACCTACGAGCAAAGCGGTAAAGCCCCCTCTTTTCTTATAGGCGATTCTGCCTCCTTCGCTTGAGAGAAATCAGACATGTGCAGCTCAGGCCAAGGTTTGATAGGGGCGTTCCTCACCCTAGGGTTCAGCGGCCCGATTCTTCTTGGGGTGGCTCTGGGTTCTGGAAGCCGAAGCGTTCGCCGTCCTCCCAGGCGCGGCGGTCATTGCCGTAATTGGGTAGGCCGCCTGCCCCTTTAAGCAGCCGGGCCAGGTGCAGCAGGTTCCAGGTCATGATGGTGGCATTGCGCTGGGTAAACTCGTTGTCGAAGCCGATCAGTGAACCATCTTCGGCGCGGTCACCATAGCTGGGGCCGGGGCCGATCTCGCCCAGCCAGCCACAATCGGCCTGCGGCGGAATGGTGTAGCCCAGGTGCGACAGCGCAAAAGTCAGCGTCATGGCGACGTGCTTGACGCCGTCCTCGTTACCAGTGACCACTGCGCCGCCCACCTTGCCGTAAAAGACACTCTGGCCCTTCTCGTTCAACTCGCCCGACATGGCATACAGCCGCTCGATAATGACGCGGCACACCGACGACTCCTCGCCCAGCCACAGCGGCGTACCGATCACCAGAATGTCGGCAGCCTGCACCTTGGGCCAGAGCGTGTCGGGCCAGGCATCCTCCTGCCAGCCGTGCTCCCGCATGTCGGGGTAGATGCCCGGTGGCAGGGAGTGTTCCAGCGCATACACAGTTTCCACCTGCGCCCCGGCCCGCTGCATCAGGCCAGAAACAGCACTCATGAGGCTGCCTGTGTGTGACTGGGCGGGGTCCTTATTCAGCGAGCAGTTGATAAAAAGGGCCTGGAGGCCAGCGAACTCCTGCTGCGGCGGTGGTCGGTGTTCAGCCATAGGCCCAGCCTGACAGGGGAAGAGATCGGCTGGGCCAGTGGAGCATAAAGGTTTACTGCGTTATTGCGGTACTGCTGGCGTGGTCCGCTTGTGTGCCGAGCGGCGGAAATAGCCCTCAATTTTCTCGGCAGCCTCAGCACTCACGGCTTTACCTTCCAGATAGTCGTCAATCTCGCGGTAGCGCAGGCCCAGGGCTTCCTCGTCCGGCAGGGCAGGGCGGCCTTCTTCCAGGTCGGCGGTGGGAACCTTTTGCCAGGTGCTGTCCGGTGCGCCCAGATGCCGCAGCAGCGCCGCGCCCTGGCGCTTGTTCAGGCCGTTCAGGGGCATCAGATCGGCAGCCCCATCACCAAACTTGGTAAAAAATCCGGTCACCGCCTCGGCGGCGTGGTCGGTGCCGACCACCAGCAGGCCCAGCTGCCCCGCCACCGCATACTGGGCGATCATGCGCTGACGGGCCTTGATGTTGCCTTTATTGAAGTCACTAATCCGGTCACCGCCACCCAGGGCCGCCTCGGTGGCCTGTTCCACCGCGTCGGTCGCGGCCTTGATGTTTACGGTCAGCCGCTCGTCGGGCTGGATAAAGCGCAGAGCCGCCTGCGCGTCGGTTTCATCGAACTGCACCCCGTAGGGCAGGCGCATGGCATAGAACTGGGCTGCGTGGCCCTCCGCCCGCAGGCGCTCACAGGCCAGTTGGCACAATCGGCCCGCCAGCGTGCTGTCTTGTCCCCCACTGATGCCCAGCACGAAGCCTTTCGCCCCAGCGCGGCGGGCGTAGTTGGCCAGAAAAGTCACGCGCCGCTCCACTTCAGCGGCGGGGTCAATGCTGGGCTGCACGTCCAGCTCCTGAATGATGCGTTGTTGCAGTTCGCTCATGGGGGCATTATCGCAAGTGGCAGCGTCTCATCAGACGCGCCGCTCTCCCATATCTGTCATTTCACCGTGCGTTAAGCTGGGCAGGACGTGACACAGCTTGCCTCCCCCACCGCTTTGCGGCGCACCCTGACGCTTGGGCTGATGCTGAGCCTTGGCCTGGGTAGCGCACAGGGCCAGACCACGCCTTCTCTCTCACTGGGCGCCACACCCGCACAGCCCGATCTGGGCACGCCGCTGCTGGGCCAAGCCACCGCCACTGCACCTGTGGCACGCTCCCAAGCCACGCCCGACTCTACCCAGATTCGTGGCCTGTGGGTGGACGGGTTCGGGCCCGGTCTCAAGACGGCGGCTCAGGTGCGGCAGATGGTGGAAGACGCCGACCGGATGAACATCAACACCCTGATCGTGCAGACCATCCGCCGGGCCGACTGCTTTTGTCTCAAGTCCAGCCTGCCGGTCGTGAGCGACAAGGACATGCAGCCGGGCTTCGATCCGCTGGCCGAAACCATCCGTCTGGCCAAGCCCAAAGGCATGAAGGTCATTGCCTGGGCCAGCGTGACCGGTATCGGAAACCTCAGCAACCTGAACACCAGCCCGAACCATGTGTACCGGTTGCACGGTCCCCAGAGCAAAGATCCCTGGCTGGTGGTCCGCTCGGATGGCACCTGGCAAGAAGGCAACGACGCCTGGCTGGACCCGGCCATTCCTGAAGCGGCCCGGTACATCAGCGACGGCCTGCTGAGCGTGGTCAAAAACTACGATGTAGACGGCATTCAACTGGACCGGATTCGCTACCCGGACAGCGGCGACTGGGGCTACTCGCCGCGCACGCTGGCCCGCTACACCCTGGAAACCGGCCGCACCGGACGTCCAGGCGGCAGCGACGAGTATTTCAAAGCCTGGAAGCGCGATCAGGTGACTGGGCTGGTGCGCCGCATTACCGTGCAGGCCAAGGCGATCAAGCCTGAGCTGTGGGTTAGCGCCGCTTCTATCACCTACGGCAGCCCGCCCAAACCCGGTGACGCGCAAGCTTTCCAGAGCACCGCGTCCTACCGCAACGTGATGCAGGACTGGCCCAAGTGGATGAATGAGGGCTTGCTGGACATCAACATGCCCATGAACTACAAGCGCGAGAACGTGGCGCAGCAGGCTGGCTGGTACGACGGCTGGAACCGTTTTGCGCGGAGCTTGCAGGGGCGCGGCCTGACCGCCAGCGGGTCCAGCATCTACCTAAACAGCCCCGAGGCGTCAGCGGCGCAGGCCCAGCGGGCGCTGAAAGACGGCGTGGGCTGGGTGGGCTATTCCTACCGCACGCCGACCCTGGCCGTGTATGAGGAGCGCCAGAGTGCCGAAGCGGGCCGCGAAGCCGTACGCAAAGCCCTGGCCGCGACTCCCCTGGGCCAGCGGGTGAGCTTTGACGGTCCCCCGCCCCACACCCGTGGCCTGATGGGCACCGTGGCTGGACAGGAACGCCTGGGCGGCCTGAAGGTCGAACTGCTTCAAAACGACAAAGTGGTGGCCACCAGCGTGACCGACGGTGGCGGCTTTTATGGATTCATGAGCGTACCGGCCGGCGAAACCCGCATCCGCGTGAGTGGACAGGCCTGGAAAACCACCGTCCCGGCCAGGGGCATAGCACAGGTCCCGAATCTGGTGATCCGCAAGCTGACGCCAGTCAGCGCCCCAGCCCCCAGCCGTGCTCCCGCTCCCGGCACCCCCGGCGCGCCCAACCTGGCCCCGCCCACCCCAGTCGAACTGGAACGTGGAGGCGAGACGCCCGGCTAATTCGCTGCTCCAGACCCAACCAGCCTCCCCATGCGGGAGGTTTTTTTTCGATACCCACAGGACAGCAAAAAAGCGGAGTTACCCAAGGGGCCTCCGCTTTCTGTGGCAGGGATACAAGGACTCGAACCCTGAATAACAGAACCAAAATCTGCTGTGTTGCCAATTACACCATATCCCTATGGTCATTCCCCGGTGGCAGTGGCAGGGATACAAGGACTCGAACCCTGAATAACAGAACCAGAATCTGCTGTGTTGCCAATTACACCATATCCCTATGATGCCCTACCGGGGACGCTCTACATGAGCGTAAAAGAGTATACAGGTGGCCGCTGAGGGCGTCAAGCCACAGAGAACGCTTCCCAGTTGCTGGCCTGGCAGCGCCTTACTCCTCTGCCTGACGCAACACCCACTGCCGGGCCAGACCAACCAAATACAGGCTGCCCGTGACCAGTAGCGTCCCGCCAGGTGGGGTCTGCTCTAAGGCGACGCGGAGGGCTACGGTAGGGTCCAAGATGGCCTGACCCCCATAATGCTCGGCCAGCCTGGCGGGCGGGGTGGCCCCGTCCTCGCCGGGTGCAGTAAAGACCCAGAGGGGGGCCAACGGGAGCAAGGGAGCAAGGGTCTGGTCCGTATCTTTGCGCGCGAAACTGCCGAACAGAGCCACATCAACCCCACGCAGGCTGGCCGCCAGAGCACGCGCTGCGGGTGGGTTGTGGGCACCATCCAGCCATACTGTCCGGCCCCGTAGCCTCAGGGCTTCCAGCCTTCCAGGATGCTTGGCGGATAAGGCCACCGATACGCCAGCCTCATACCCCAGTAGGCGCAGGGTGGCCACAGCCAACGAAGCATTTTCACGCTGGTGTGGGCCTAAGAGTGAAGGCGCGTGAGGCAAGCGGAAGAGCTCCGGGTGGGTGGCAGGCGTATACAGCAGCGCACCGAGATCGGTGGCGACGGACTGAATCACAGGCAGTGCCTCCGGCCCAGCGGTGGTCAGGAGGGGTACGCCTGCGCGGGCGGCCCCAGCCTTGTCGGCGGCGATGGCCGCCACCGTGCCTCCCAGCGCAGCCGTATGGTCCAGGCCTACGTTGGTCAGCAGGACCGCCTCAACCCGTGCCAGCGCGTCGGTGGCGTCGCTGCGGCCCCCGACACCGGCTTCCATCACCGCAACATCTACCTCCTGCCGGGCAAAAGCCTGTGCAGCCAGCCCCAGGGTCAAGTCGAAGAAAGCGAAGGTCTGGGCCTGCTGCTGCGCCCAGGCAATGAATTTCAGGGTTTCAGCCGGATCCAACTCGCGGCCATCCACCCGTATCCGTTCTTCGAAGCGGTCTAGGTGCGGGCTGGTAAAGCGCCCGACCCGCAGGCCCGCTGCTTGCAAGCCCGCCTCCAGCATGGCGCAGGTGCTGCCCTTGCCGTTGGTACCCACCACCCGCAGGGAGCGGAACTGCCGGTCCGGTGCGCCCAGGAGGTCCATCAGAGCGCGGGCCTGTTCCGGTCCCCGTCCCCGGCCAGCTGCAGCGCGGGTCTGCGAGTACAGCCAGTCGTAGGCAGACTGGGCCGCAAGATTGTCCTGGGCAACATGGTCAGGGGCAGCATCGGTCATGGAAAGTTCAGGCTAGCGTCAAAGTGATCTGAGCAGGCAGCGAGGTAGCTCGGCACTTGAGACAGCCACCTCACCAGGTTTCGGGTATCCTAAAAACAATGAGCCGCACCGCCTTACTGTCACCCGCTGCCGAGGACTATCTCAAGCACATGTATCTGCTGTCCCGGCAGGGGCGGGTCTCCACCCAGGCACTGGCCGACGCGCTGGAAGTCGCGCCTGCCAGCGTCACTGGCATGCTCCGCAAGTTGACCGAACAGGGTCTGGTCCTGCATGCCCCTTACCGGGGCGCCACGCTGACGATCGAAGGCGAAAGGGCGGCGCTGGAAGTGCTGCGCCACCACCGCCTGCTGGAACTGTTCCTCTACCGGGCGTTAGGTGTCCCGCTTGAAGAGGTCCATGAGGAAGCCGAAGCCCTGGAACACGCCCTCTCGGAGCGGCTGGAAGCACGGATGGCAGCCTGGCTGGGCGAACCCGAATATGATCCGCACGGCGATCCCATCCCCAGTCTGGGCGGACAGTTGCCACAGCGCCCTGAACGCCCGCTGAGCAGTCTTCGGGCAGGCGATCAGGAGCGGATCTCCAGGGTGCCGGATTTGGACAGAGCCCTGCTCCGCCGCCTGCTGGAATCAGGCCTGCGCCCTGAGGCGGAAGTGCTGGTCATAGCGGCAGACGCGGAAGGACTGGAACTGGAAATAGCACCGCCGCCCGGCAGTCAAAGCACGGTCTGGACCCCGCTGACCCTGACACCCACGGTAGCCCGGGACATCCTCGTTCACGGGAGCACCGATGGGGACACTGTGCCCGCAGAATAGAGAGCCACCCGCAAGCCGGTCAGAAGGTCACAATACGCCAGTTGTGTAGCGGAGTCTCGCGGCCCGGTGCAATCATCATCTCTAGGTATTCGCGGCAATGCAGAGCGTCTACCAGAGCAAAGCGGTAGCCTTCATGGACCACGATGCCCCGGTCCATCTGGGTATGACCGTAAACCCCAAAAGCCAAGCCTGCCATCTCCACATATTCGGGGGTTTCCAGAAACCAGCGTTTGGGCGAGCGGTCCACATAGAAGAGATCGTCGTACTGAGCGTGGGAAGGCAGCGGCCCGACATGGGCGAACTGTACGCCACCAACCCGCAACTCGCGCAGAAACCCACCCACCCAGGCCACCAAGTCCGGGGGCAGAGCTACACCCCCATGGTGCGGGTCAAATTCGGTGTGTTGCAGGCCACCGCCAGTGCCCAGCACGAAGCGCGGCTGAATCAGCACGTCGTCATGGTTGCCCAGGATGATGTGGACCGATCCCGGTGCCTGGGCCTGAAAGTCACGTACCCGCCGCAACTCTTCCATTTGCCAGGCCGCGGCCTGAGCCGTGTGGTCAGGGTTGCGGTGATCATACGCACCGCCGATCAGCTCGTCGTACTGGCGCTGGCTTTTGGGGTGAACCAGATCGCCCAGCAGCACCACCTGATACAGCCCACTCAGTACGGGCCGGGTCGGACGTCCATCCGGGGTCGCGCACCCCGCCGAGCGCAGGGCGGCCCACAGCTTGCCGAAATCCGCGTGAATATCGCCAATGGCAATAAATTTACGCAGATCCGGCGCAGCAGGTGCTGCTGAAGCTTCGGTCATGGCTCCTGGCTCCTGGGCGGACCTTCAACCGCTCGCATAATGGAGCTACTCGGCTTCCCGCAAAACGGCTTGCAATTCTTTGTAGATCTGACGGCTTTCTTCGAGCGTTTCACCGTAGCCGCGCATCAGCACTGGCGTAATCTGCTTGCCCAAACCCGCTGCCCGAATCTGGGAGATCAGGTCATCAATATGGCTGCGGGCCTTGTCCATCTGGGGATCGCGGGGCGGCTCAGGCGGCAAGCTGGACCGCACAGCCGGGGCCACTTCAGCTTCGGCTTCAGCTTCCAGCAGGCTGGTGTCTGCACCCTCTTCGGGGTCATAGTCCACCCAGTGACCTTCTACCTGCGCGGCCACGCCATACAGTTGCGCCGCCCCTGCCAGGGCCGCCAGTTTGGCGTCTTCCAGGGTGTGACCCGTGGCCAGCCCTTCACGCTCCAGACCCGCTGCACACAGCCGCGCACGCACCACTGGCGGCGTCATGGAATCACAGGCCCAGGTCAGCGACCAACCAGAATCGGCCTGATCCAGCCGCGCTGCCAGTGCCATCAGTTGCGGTGCCGGGACCACCCAGGCCTGATCGCCACGCACTTCTATGGTCGCCCAGGCGGTCATACTGCCCCGCAGCGCTTCTCTCACTCCGTCCAGTCTGCCCCGCTGACGCTCTTGATCCATACCCAGCAGTTTAGAGCAGATCAGCGCATCATAACGCCTTAAAAAGCCACATCCACGCCCTGACCTTAGGCCTAGGCCAGTTCAAACCCTCTCATCCTCCGCGTCAGGGCGCTCAGTTCAGCAGGCGCTCATCAACGACCAGCCGAAACGCGGAAATTTCGACCTGGCAGCGTTCACCCCAGGCGTTTTCCATGATGTAGTGACCTGCCATGCGTGCAGGCGCGTCAGGCACCGTCACGAAAGAGTCGTACACAAACACAGCTCCAGCCGCCAGAAGGGGCTGCTGTCCCACTACACCTTCGCCTTCCACTTCGGTGCAGCGGCCCTTACTGTCAGTGATCAGCCAGTAACGTGAAATCAGCCGCCAGGTTTGATCGTCTTCATTTTCCAGGCGCACGACATACGCAAAGCATTGACCTTCGGGGCGACTGTACTGCGGCAAATGGTGGGCCTGGGCATGAACCGTTACCCGGACCGGAAGCGCAGCACTCTGGTATGGGGGGGCAGGGCGCGGCATGCCCCCTACCTTAGCGGTCATAGGCTTAGACTGGAAGGCATGCCCCCTAAAGAAAACGCTATTAAACATCAGGATTTCTTGTTTGAGCTGCTGAAAGCCGCTGGCCCCAGTGGTCTGGAGCGCCGCGCTGCCGATGTCTGGAAGCGTGAAGCTGCGACGTTTGCCCGAGTCAGTGAGGATCATTACGGCAATGTCTATGCCGAAGTCGGTCCCGAAGACGGCCCTGCCGTGGTGATGATGGGCCACCTGGACGAAATCGGCCTGATCGTGTCGCACGTGAACGAAAAAGGCTTTATCTACTTCCTGCCCGTCGGTGGCTGGGACCCACAGGTGCTGGTCGGTCAGCGCATCCGTCTGCTGGCTCCCGGCGGCGATGTCATTGGCGTGATCGGCAAGAAAGCCATTCACGTGATGACCCCCGAAGACCGCGAAAAGGCCAGCAAGCTTGAAGACCTCTGGATTGACATTGGACTAGACGGCGACGATGTCAAAGCTGCTGTCCCCGTGGGCACGTATGGCGTCATTGAACAGCAGCCTCTGATGGTGGGCACCAAGATCGTGGCCCGCGCCCTGGACAACCGCGCCGGGTCTTTCGCGGTGCTGGAAGCGCTGCGCAAAGTCCACGAAGGTGGCCAGGCGCTCAAGCACCGCGTGATCGCCATCGGCAACAGCCAAGAAGAGATCGGCGTGTTTGGGGCCACCATCAGCGCCTTTAGGGCCCGCCCGGTTGCGGGGGTCGCGGTAGACGTCTGCCACGAAAGCAACCAGGTCGGCGTGGATCCCAAGAAGTACGGCGAAAGCCCCTTCGGCTCCGGCGGCAGCCTGGCGATTGGCCCGATGAGCAGCCCGGTGGTCAACCGCCAGCTGATGGACGTGGCCGGCAAAAAAGGCATTCCTTACACCCTGAGTGCCACGGGCCGCTTTACTTTTACCGACGGCGACGCCCTGACCATGAGCCGTGGGGGCGTGCCCAGCGCCGTGCTGAGCATTCCCAACCGCTACATGCACTCGCCCAGCGAAATGATCGACGGGCGCGACCTGCAGGCCGTGATTGACCTGCTGGCCGCCTGGGTAGAGAGCCTTGAAGAAGGCACCGAGTACCTGCGCTAATCGGTGGCGAGGTGTGAGCCCGACCCGGATTGACCCAGGGCCAGCTCTGGGTCAATTTGGTTGGTCATATTCGAGAAGGTTGCGGAAAGCAGCCTTCAAATCTCTGAATCCTTCTCGCTCCAGTACGGGCCACAGCGCATCGGCCAGCCGAAGCACGTCGCGGTTTTCGGGGTGTTCGCGGGCATCCTCGCCGCCCTGGCTGAGGCAGGCCACCGCCAGCGGGCGCGGGGTCAGCAGCCAGCCGACGTCGTGGTGAACACCCGTCAGCTCGCCACTTTTGCTCAGCACGCGGTACAGCGGCTCACCATCGGCGCCGCAGGGCACGCGCCGCCCGATCAAATCGCGCAGTTGCTGGCGGCCCAGGATGTCCAGGGCCAGTGCGGTATGCACTGGGTCCAGATATTCGCCGCGCCGCAGCCGTTGCAGCAGCCGCAGCATGTCGCGGGGCGTGGTCTGATTCCGTTCACCGCGCCGTTGGGCCGCATTGTACCGTTCTGGAGGCTGCTGCAGCTTTCCAACCAGCCGAGTGTGGGCCAGTCCTAGACCAGGCAGCGCGGCCTGAACGGCACTCAGCCGCAGGCAGTCAATCACCACATTGGTAGCCGTGTTGTCGCTGACGATAATCATCAGCGTGAGCAAATCCTGCCAGGACAGGAATAGCCCCGGCCCCAGCTCATGCAGCACGCCTGCGCCGGGCACCTGCTCAGCGGCAGGGAGCGGCAGGCGGTCTTCCAAGGCCAGCCCGCCGCGCTGTACCGCCTGCAAGCCCAGGATCAAGAGCGGCACCTTGATCAGACTGGCTGCCGGAAAAACCCGGTCCGCGTTCAGGCTACATATTTCATGACCCGTCTCATCCTGAATCAGTAGACCAACCGTACCGCCAAAGCCACTCTGGTGCAGCGCCGCTTCAAACCTGTTGGGGACCGTCATGTCAGTCGGTCTGCGCACAGGCGTACTAGATCAGCCAAATCACCTTTGGCCGGGACACCTGCCTCAATGCGGGCCAGCAGGGCAGCTGGAGTCAGCCACTCAGCCCCACTGAAGTCTGCGGGGTTATAGGGTGGGGCCACGTCGCTGCGAATCACATACACCCGCATAAAAGCGCTCAGCGATGTATTCAGCGGGGAGAAATAAGCCACCTCCTGCCAGTCCATGCCGCTGATGTCCCAGTTCAGTTCTTCCCTGGCTTCACGCTGGAAGGCGGCCTCGTAGCTCTCGCCCGCGTCCACATGCCCGCCCACGCTCATGTCCAAGCAACCCGGAAAGGCACGCTTGGTCAAGGTGCGGCGCGGAATCCACAGCTCGCCCTGGCGGTTCACCACAAAGGCATTGACCACCCGCACAAAGCGGCCCGACTGCGGCGCTCCCCAGTGGGACTGCCGCTCTATCCGGCCGACCACCTCGTCGCGGTCGTTGACTTCGTCCAGCCACTCTTCAGGATACATCCGGTCAGTTTAGGGGCTGAGCGGCACAGCTAAGCGCATCAGTACGCTGACAGTCTCAAAACCCAGCCGCTCGTACAGCCGCCGGGCACGGTCGTTGTGCCCGAACACATGCAGCCCGATGCTCCGCACCCCTTGACGCTGGGCCAGTTCGCGCAGACTCTCCAACGCCCGCTGCCCGTAGCCCTGCCCCTGAAACGGTGGGTGGACGGCGAAATCGTAGATGAACCATTCCCCCTCTCCCCGCTCGGCGTACCACAGCACACCGGCCTCCTGCCCCGCATCGTCCAGCAGCAGATAGAGATGATGTCCAGGCGTCTCCACGCCCTGGGGCAGCAACTGCGCGTAGTCGGCAGCAGCACGGGCCTCAGCCTCCTCGGCGGACCAGCGCCCGGCCCGCACGTTTTGGGCCGCGTAGTCGAGTGAACTGGCCTGGACGTAGGCGGCAAAACGTGTGGGCGACATGGAATGCAGGGTCAGGGTCATAGATGCAGTTCCTTTCCGTCTACGCTGAGATCCGTGCCCAGCGGCTCGATCCGAATCCGGGTGTTGTGAAAAGTGCTGCCGCCGCCCAGGTCGGTCAAGGTCTGGGCCGTCAGGGAGTTGATGCTCTTCCCGTCGGGAGCCTGCGTGCCCCACCAGATGCCTTCAGCCACCGCCACGCCGGGCTGCGCGGCATCTGTCACCTGCACGCGGCGCTGTACCTCGCCCTGCTCACTGATCAGGCGGACGTAGCTGCCGCCTTGTAGGGCATAAGCCTGGGCATCCTGCGGGTGCACCATCACCGACGGTTCGGCGCCCTCAGCGCGGTTCAGACGTTCCAACAGGCCATAGGTCGAGTTCAGGAAATGGTGCGCGGGCGGGGTCAACAGCCGCAGCGGGAAGTCGGGGGTCAGCGCGGCCTGCGCCTCCTGCTGACGCGGCACTGGGGTTAACTGAACCCGGCCTGACGGGGTGGGCACCTCATGCGCGTAGGGCCTCCATTCCTCCGGCAGACTGAGCCGCAGCGTTCCGGCCTCTTTGAGCCGCTCGGGGGTGATGCCGGCCAGATGCGGATGGCCCGTGTCTAACAGGTCAGCCAGCAGATCGTCCACCGTCCAGTACAGTTCTGGTGCCGTCACACCCAGGCGGCGGCCCAGCTCCTGCATGATCCAGGTGTTGGGTTTGGCCTCGCCCAGCGGTTCCAGTTCGGCGCGGTTGTAGCCGAGCCAGTGATGGCCGTAGCTGGTAAACACGTCCTCGTGCTCCACGAAGGTGGCGGCGGGCAGCACCCAGTCGGCCAGCGCCGCCGTCTCAGTCATGGCCTGTTCCAGCACCACCACCAGCAGGTCTTCCCGCGCCAGCCCTGCCCGCACCCGGTCCGAATCCGGCGCGACGGTGGCCGGGTTGCAGTTGTAGATCACCGTGGCCCCGAAGCCCGCTGCCGGGTCCAGGGCGTCGGCCAGGCAGTTCATATTGACAAGTGGCACATCCTCACGCAGCAGATGGGCGCCGCCCAGCCGGGTGCGGTTCAGCGCGAAGGCTCCCCCGCTGCTCAGTGCTGCGCCGCCGCCCCGGTGCCGCCAGTCCCCTGTCAGCGCGGGCAACAGCGACACTGCCCGCAGGCCAGTGCCGCCGAACTCATGGCGGGTCATGCCGTAACCGAGGCGGATATAGGTAGGCCGGGTGGTGCCGATCAGACGGGCCAGTTCCAACACCTCGCCTTCGGTCAGTCCAGTTGCGCCAGCGGTGCGGCCAGCGTCCCACCCCTCGGCTTCGGCCCGCAGCTCAGCTACGCCCTCCGTCAGCTCGGCGATGTAGGCGTCATCGGTCCAGCCATTCACAAACAACTGATGCATGATGCCCAGCACCAGCGCCGCGTCGCTGCCGGGCCGCAGCTTGTAGTGGGTGTCGGCAAAGGCAGCGGTGCGGTTACGGTAGGGGTCTACGCAGACCACCCGCGCCCCATTTTTCCGTGCGGCGGTGATTTGCGGGGTGAGGTGGCTGTTGGTGCTCAGACTGTTGATGCCCCACAGCACGATCAGGCGGGCGTGCGGGATGTCCAGCGGATCGGGGACCAGCCGGGGGCCGTAGCCCAGCGCCCACGCCGCGCTGCCCGCCGAGGCACAGATGGTTTCCTCTATTTCCGCCGCGCCCAGTGCTCGCCAGAGCGTATGCACGTGCGTGCCTTCCATCAGGCCCATCGTCCCCGCGTAGTGGTAGGGCAAGATGGCCTGTGCCCCGCGTTCCTCGATAATCATCTGTAGCCGCTCCGCGATGGCGTCCAGCGCCTCGTCCCAACTGGCGGCTTCCCACTGAGGCACGGGGTCGGTCTTGGGGTTCATGCGGCGCAGCGGCGTCAGTGGGCGATCCGGATGGTTCTGTCGCGAGGGGTAATGCACCGTCTTGGCACAGGCAAACCCGCGTGTGTAGGGATGCTGTGGGTCGCCGGTCACTGCCGTCAGCCGCTCGCGCCCCTGCTCGTCCGGCGCAAACGTGACCTTCAGGCGGCAAGCGTCGGGGCAGTCGAGTGGGCAGGTCAGCAGCGCGGTGCGGGTCATGCGCGCATTGTAATGAGTGCAGGCGACTCAAGACTGTCTGTATTGCCTTGACGGCAAGCGCCCAAGCACCCCCGTTTCCTGCTCCTGCCCATGGCCTTTAGAGTAAGCAGCATGGCTTTTTGGCTCCTCAAATCCGAACCCGACGTCTTTGGCTGGCCCGACCTGGTCGCTGTCGGGACCGAACCCTGGAACGGCATCCGCAACTATCAGGCCCGCAACTTCCTGCGCCAGATGCAGCCGGGCGACCTGTGCTTCCTGTATCACTCCACTACCCAGCCGCCACACATCGCTGGCGTCATGCGCGTCGCCCGCGCCGCCTACCCAGACGACCTGCAATTTGAGAAGGACAGCCCTTACTTTGATCCCAAAAGTCAGCCCGACAACCCACGCTGGAGCATGGTGGATGTACAGCCGGTAGTGGAGTTGCGCCAGCTGGTGACGCTGGACGACCTGCGCAGCCTGAGCGCCTGGGTCGAATCACCCCTGACCCGCCGAGGCAACCGCCTGAGTGTCATGCCGGTGACGGCGGCCGAGTTCCGCACTGCTCTAAAGGCAGGCGGCCTAGACATGGACGATCTGACAGCCTAGAAATAGGGCCGACCTTTGACATCCTCACATGATTCACATCTTTGATTTAGGTGTCACAACACCCGAATGCCGTTCTAGCGCAACTTTGTCCACAGATTTTTCATCTTCATTCTGCCATAATGTTTTCTATGGAAATGCTGCTGGTTACTCTCTTCACGGTGTTGTTCATCGTAGTTGCAGCGCTGCGTCCCAAAAGTGCTCAGGAGCCGTCTCGCTGTGACACTCCCCAGGAATAGCCCTTCTAAAGCACCACGCAAGATCACATTCTTGATTTTCTTTATCTAAAGTCAGGTCCTCAGGCAAGTACGCTTGAGGGCTAGTTGCTCGGTATGGATACAGCTGAAAGCTATTTGCCGAAGCGGCGGCTGCGGCCCTGAAAGTCCCGGAGTGCCCGCAAGAAATCTACCCGCCGGAACCCAGGCCAGTACACGTCGCAGAAGTAATACTCGGAGTAGACGCTCTGCCATAGCATGAAGCCCGAGAGTCGGATCTCCCCGCTGGTCCGGATAATGAAGTCGGGGTCGGGAATGCCCGCCGTGTACAGGTGCTGGCTGATGTCCGCAGCGTGCAGGCCTTCGGCCACTTCGCTGAGGGTACGCCCGGCTTCGGCCTCGCTACGCAGGTGACAGCGCACCGCGTTGACGATCTCCTCGCGGCCTCCATAGCCCAGGGCAATGTTCAGGCGCATGCCGTCATAGTCGGCAGTCACGTCTTCCAGGCTCTCCAGTGCCGACATCACTTCTGGCGGAAAATCATCGTGCTGACCGATCACCTTGACCTGCACCCGGTTGCGGTGAATGCGGGGGTCCACCGATAAGCGCACTGCCTCACGGCGGAACAGTTTCATCAGGTGCTTCACCTCATCCGGATCACGGCTGATGTTGTCGGTGCTCAGCACCCAGATGGTCACGGCAGGAATACCCAGTTCCAGGCACCACTCCATCACCTCGTGGGCCTTATCAATTCCGAACTCGTAGCCCAGCTCCTGTTGCACGCCAGCGGCCCGTGCAAAGCGGCGGTTGCCATCCAGAATCAGTCCCAGGTGCTGCGGCACGCCACCGTGGGCCAGCACCTGGCGGTAGAGCCGGGCCTCATAGCCACTGAGCAGTGCGCCGCGTACCGAGTTTTTGAATTGCTGGGTTGCTCCGACAAGTCGGGCCGCTGCCTCCGTTTTGGAACGCTGAGCACCGGGACGGGAGGGGGCATTCGGGGTCACGCCCCTCAGTTTAGCAGCGGCGCAGCGGCTACACTGCTGAGATGCTAGGACAGACATTCCAAACCATGCTGGGGGGCCGCGAGCTGACCCTGGAAACCGGGCGCTTGGCCAAACTGGTCAGCGGCTCGGTCACGCTGCGCTACGGCGACACCATGTTGCTGGTCACCGCGCAGGGTCGGCAGGAAAAAAGCCTACTAGACTTCCTGCCCCTCACCGTTGAATTCGAGGAAAGGCACTACGCGGTCGGCAAGATTCCAGGGTCCTTTCAGCGCCGCGAAGGCCGCCCCGGCGAAAAGGCGATTCTCTCGGCGCGCATTACCGACCGCCAGATCAGGCCACTGTTTCCCAAGGGCTACCGCCACGAAACCCAGGTCATCATTACTGTCCTGAGCGCCGATCAGCAGAACCTGCCGGATGTGCTGGGACCCATCGGGGCTTCGGCAGCCCTAAGCATCAGCGACATTCCCTGGGCTGGTCCGACTGCCTGCGTACGGGTGGGACGCATCGGCGGCGAGTTCGTCATCAACCCTACGACCACGCAACTCGCCCAGTCCGACATGGATCTGGTCGTGGCCGGCACCCGCGACGCCGTGATGATGGTCGAAGCTGGGGCACAGGTCGTTGCTGAAGAGGATCTGGTGACCGCCATCGAGTTCGCCCACGCCGAGATGCAGGGCGTGATCACCCTGATAGAGCAGATGCGGGAAGCGCTGGGCCTACCCAAGTTCAACTATCTGGCCGACGAAGACCTGCACCCCGACCTGGTGCCCGAACTGGCCGAAGCGGCCCGCTCCGGCGGCCTGCGTGACGCCCTGCTGACTCTGCGTAAGCAGGAGCGCAGCACCAACCTCAAAGCCCTGCGTGACCGCCTGATTCAGGACCGCATTCCCGAAGGCGAAATTGACAGCGCCGAGGCCAAAGTGGCCGAGCTGAAGGCTGCGTTTTCCAAGGTCGAAAAACAGGAATTGCGCCGCCTGATCATTGAAGAGGACCTACGGGCCGACGGGCGCAACACCCGCACCGTGCGCCCCATCTGGATCGAGTCGCGGCCCCTTCCAATGGCACACGGCAGCGCCATCTTCACACGCGGTGAAACGCAGGTATTGGGTGTCACCACCCTGGGCACCGAGCGCGACGAAATCCTGATTGACGACCTGACTGATGAAACCGGCGACAAGTTCCTGCTGCACTACAATTTCCCGCCCTACTCCACCGGCGAGGTCAAGCGCATGGGCGGGCAGTCGCGCCGCGAGGTGGGCCACGGCAACCTGGCCAAGCGGGCACTCAGCGCCGTGCTGCCTTCCTTTGAGGACTTCCCCTACGTGATCCGCGTGGTGGGCGAAGTGCTGGAATCCAACGGCTCCAGCTCCATGGCGACAGTATGCAGCGGCGCCCTGTCACTGATGGACGCCGGGGTGCCGATCAAGGCTCCGGTAGCGGGCGTGGCGATGGGCTTGGTGATGGAAGGTGGGCAGTACCGCATCCTGACCGATATCCTGGGCCTGGAAGACGCACTGGGCGACATGGACTTCAAGGTCTGTGGGACTGCTGAAGGCGTCACGGCGCTGCAGATGGACATCAAAATCGGTGGGATCACCCCCGCCATCATGCGTGAGGCGCTGGCCCAGGCCAAAGAGGCCCGCCTTCACATCCTGGGCAAGATGGCCGAAGTGCTGCCTGCTCCGCGGACCGAGCTGTCGCCCACCGCCCCGCGCATCATCTCCATGCGAATTGACCCCGAGCTGATCGGCAAAGTGATCGGCCCCGGCGGCAAGCAGGTGCGCGAGCTTGAAGCAATGGGCGCCCAGGTGACCATTGAGGAAGACGGTCTGGTCCGTATTTTCAGCGCCAGTGGCACCGCTGCCGAAGCCGTGCAGGAGCGCATCAAAGCCGTGACCTACCAGCCCAAGGTGGGCGACGAGTTCGAGGGTAAGGTCGTCAAGGTCGCGCCGTTCGGAGCTTTCGTGAATCTGTTCCCCGGTCAGGACGGCATGCTGCACATCTCTCAGATGAGCGAAGAGCGCATCGAGATGGTCGAAGAAGTGCTGAACCTGAACGACACCGTGCGGGTCAAAATCGTGAACATTGACGACCGCGGCAAGATTGACCTGATCCGCCCCGAGCTGGAAGGCAAAGTCCCGCCCCGTGAGCCCCGGACCCCGCGTCCTGGCGGGCGTGACGGTGGTCGCGGCGGTGACCGTGGTCCACGCCGCGACCGTCCCCAGGGTGAGCGCCCACGCATGGAAAGCCGGCCTGAGAGCACGGCCGAGAACAGCGCCCAGACCAAGCCCGCACCTGCGCCAGCTGTACCTGACAGCAGCAACAGCGAAAGCTAAACTCCCACATGAACCCCGCTGCCGGAAGCTCTCCGAGCAGCGGGGCTGTTCTATACGCGGTTCAAGTGGCTCTACAGTTCCATGTGCGCTTCTACACCCGGCAGCAACCTAGCGATCTGGCGTGTACACCGATAGCAACGAGGCTGCTACGGCCCCAACCAACCCCACGGTGACTGGTAAGTCCTGCCCCGCCAGCGCCGACTGCCCGACCAGCACAATGCCCGCCAGCGTCACGCCAATCATCACCGCCAGCCACAGGCCCGTCACCCCGTTGGCCGACACCCGGCGGCCCCAACCGTATCCGGCGGCGATCAGCAGTCCCGCTCCTATCCAGCCCCAGGCCACTTCATCCATAGCGCTCAGCATACCTGCCCCTCTATGCTGAGGCCATGAAACCCTCACTGAGTGCCGCCGCCGACGCCCTGCACACCGCAGAGCAGGCCTGGGCAGCGGGTAAACCGCAGCGGGCCAGGCCACAGCTGGAACAGGCCCTGGACTTGCTCACGCGGCTCAGGCCCAGTCAGGACCGGGATGCCCTGCTGGCCCGCACCCACCTGGGTCTGCACCAGCTCAGCGAACAAGCCGGGCAACAGGGCCGCAGTGAGCGGCATCTGCGCTGGGGCGTGAGCTACGCCCGCACCGCCGGCGACGGCGCAGTCCGAACCTATGCCCAGGAAATGTGGAACCGCTGGCAAAGTCACTCGCGGCAGTGACATCAAAAAAGCCCCCGTAGGGGGCCGGTGCTCTACAGCCAGGGTTTAGAGACCCTGAGGAGCGGGGCGCAGCATCACCATCACGGCGTTCTGCTCACGGTCGTAGCGGCACTGCGACACGATTTGAGCCAGCGGCTTGCCAGTCAGCTGTGAGTGCACACGCACCGGGACGGTCATTTCCCAACTGGTTTCCGGCTCGTTGGACACGCGGATGCTGTCCACCAGTTCTTCGGAGTCGGGAATCAGCTCGGTGTACAGGCTGTCATCCTCGCCCAGCATGTTCTGGGCCGTCAGCTCACTGCGTACCGATTCCATTTCTGGCGTGTGGGGAATCTGCTCCTGGCAGGCTTCCAAGAACTGGTATTTGCTGATGCCGTTGGCGCTGCGGTCCGAGTACAGCGGATTGTTGGGAATGGCCAGTCCCAGGGTCAGGTAAGCCAGGGCCGCCAGCGCCAGGGCCAGCACCACCCACAGGGCGGTCCGGCCAGCGCCGCCACCAGAGGATTGCGTCGTCTGTCGGTTCATATCCCTGACAATAGCGCGTCTGGAGCTGCGCCGCCCAGCCAGGGGCCGCTGCCAGCAACGATTCCGGTCTGATCTACTTGCCCCAAGGCCTGCGCTACCGTCTGCCCCGTCACCGGATTGGATAGTGCTGGAGCCAGATCATGCAGCGGAGCCAACACGAAGCCACGCTCCCAGGCCAGGGGATGCGGCACGCTCAGGCGTTCAGAGGCGATGACCGCCTCGCCGTACAAAATCAGGTCCAGGTCCAGCACGCGGGCTTCCCAGCGAATATTACGGGTCCGGCCAGCCTGATGTTCCAAGCTCTGCAAGCCGTCCAGTAGATCAAGCGGGGAGAGGACCGTCTGCAATTCAGCCACCGCGTTCAGATAATCGGGTTGTCCCGGCGGGCCACCGACGGGCCGCGTGTGGTACAGCCGACTGACGCCTGTGATCTCCCCCAACTCGGTGAGGCTGCGGGCCGCCCAGCGTAGCGTTTCCAGCGCATCCCCCAGGTTGGCCCCCAGCGCCACATAAGCGGTGACCGAGCGGACTGGCTCAGTCATTTCTGTTCTCCCGTTCCAAGCTCAGCTCAGCGTAGATGTCACGGAAAATGCCTGCCACTGGCGCCGCAGGTTTGTGGACGCGCACGGTCACGGCTTCCAGGCGCGCAAATTCGGCCAGCAGTTGGCGGGCCAGCGTAGCGGCCAATGTCTCGATCAGGTCGAAGCGCTCCTGTGTGACGGTCCGGGAGATCAGGGCATAAGCCTCGGCATAGTTGACTGCGCCGCTCAGATCATCGTCCAGGTCGACAAAAGGGTAATGCAGCTCGGCATCCACCACGAAGCGTGCTCCCAATTCAGCCTCGGCGGCGAAGACCCCATGCCGTCCGAAAAATTCCAGTCCCTGCAAGACCACTCGGCTGTTCATTCCTTTGCTCCTTCCAGTGCCGCCGCCACCTTCAGTGCTTGCACATGGTCCGGTACCGCATGGACCCGCACCATGGCTGCCCCAGCACGGGCGACGTGCAGATGCACCGCGAGTGAGCCAGGATCACGCTGGGCCGCCACGCTTTCACCCGTCAACCTGCCGATCATCCCCTTGCGGCTGGCACCGATCAGCACCGGCCAGGATGACGCGGCCAGATCCGGCACGGCCCTTAGCAGGGCCAAATTATGCTCCAGCGTTTTACCGAAACCGATGCCAGGGTCCAGCAGTACATCCGGCACACCCGCTGCCTGCACACGGGCGGCCTCGCCGCGCAGATAGCCATGTACTTCAGCGACCACGTCACCGTACCGGGGCTGATCCTGCATGGACCGCGGCTCGCCCTGCATGTGCATCAGGCACACGGCAGCCCCCGCCTCGGCACAGACCTGGACCATCTGAGGATCACGCAGACCCGACACGTCATTCACCAGATGTGCGCCGGCCTCCAGCGCAGCCTGTGCCACTTCAGCCTTGAGGGTATCCACACTGATGATGAACCCCTCAGCTGCCAACGCGGCGATCACTGGACGCACCCGATCTATTTCTTCGGCGGCATCTACCCCCTCTGATCCAGGACGGGTACTTTCGCCGCCTACATCTATCAGGAGGGCACCAGCTTCCCGCATTCGCTGCGCCTGCGCCAAGGCTGAATCCAATTGCTGATGCACGCCACCGTCGCTGAACGAATCCGGCGTCACGTTCAGGATGCCCATCACCGCACAGCCAGACCAGTGGAGTACCCAACTTCCTTCCTCGCGGCGAACGTGGGGGCCAGCCGGCAGAGGACGGCGAAAGCGGAGCTGATAGAATCGCTGCGGCCAGGGCACATTCATGGCAGCCAGCATATCCTTCTAGCCTCAGACTGACAGCTCTGAATTGGCGCGTGCCTCTAGGCGGCTCAACTCGGCCTGGCCCAGCGCAAAGGCAGCTGTGACTATACCCGCGGCTGGATAAGCCGTGACATAGGCTGGCATCTTGCGCCCAGAGCGAAAAGGAATGTAGCTGGTCGTTTCCACCGGCAGGCCAGACAGCCGGGCCTCCTGGACCGGGTGACCCTCGGGAATCGCAGTCCCGGGTGCAAGACTGTAAGGAAAGCTGGCCGATGCGGCGCTGGCCCGCACCCGGAGTGTTCCTGCTGCGCCGCGCCCAGCCCCACATACGGCATACATCACGGCAGTATCTGTATGAGCTGCCAGCGTATAGAGGGCCGCCGACGCACTGACATCTGCCCGGCGGGCCAACTCACTCAGCGTGCGCCCAGTCGCTCCAAAACGGCGGTAGACATCATCAACCAAGGCAGGCGGCATCAACATGGCGGCGGCCCCGACATTGCAGAGCGTTTCGATGGCCTGTTCTAATTTGTCACCCTCGTACAGATCGTGCAAGTCACTCAGCAGATCGTGATCGTTCAGCAGCAGCGCATGGCTGATTTCATGCGCCAGGGTAAAGCGCTGGCGCTGTGGAGTGGCTTCACTGTCAATCAAAATCAGGTGA
>NZ_CP086380.1:2022500-2035000 GCF_020889625.1 Deinococcus radiophilus | reverse complement strand
GGCGCTTCTGATTTCAGCCCGAAACTGTGGCTGCTTTAAAGCTTCAGGTCCACTTCAGCCGCTGGAGCACTGAGCTGCCTGGGCAAATCACTGTCCAGTACGCGGCGCTCACGGTCCAGATAATGATTGGCACTGTTGACTTGCTGCTCCAGCGCCTGAGTGGTCTGTGCAAACGAGTCCAGCGCCCGCATCCGATACTGGCTCACGTCATCCAGTGCGGCATAGATATTGTCGAATGCGGCCTGCAGACGGGCCACATCAATGGTGGCGGTACTGGCCTGTTGCTGAATCTGAGCACCTTGCTGGCGCAGCATAGACGAGGTGGCTTCGATCATGCCGGTGGTCGTCGAGTTCAGCGCAGTAATCTGATCCAGCACCAATTTCTGATTACTCAGGGCCTGCGACACGATCACAGCTGTTCGCAGCGCACTTACGGTGGTGGTGGTGGCGCGGTCTACCCCTTTGATCAGCTCTAGGTTGTTGCGGCGTACCAGGTCCAGCGCCATGTAGCCCTGCACGCTGACGGCCAGTTGCGTCAGTAAATCGGTGGTGCGCTGACGTACCGCGAACAACAGTTCTTCTTGCACCACACGTGCCATTTCAGGATCACGGGCTTGCAGGGCAGGCAACCGGGCCGTGAGGTCGGCATCAATAGCCCGTGACAGCTGCACATATTCGCGGAGCTTGTGCATCAGCTCCCAGAGATTGACCTTCTCCTGCTCAATAGAAGCGTTGTCCTTACGCAGTTCGTCCTGACCCTTATAAAGCGTGTTCAGGATGGCGTTCAGATGCGCCTGTGAAGACTGATACTTCTGGAAATAGCCCTCGGCCTTACGGCCAAAAGGAATGATCCCCAGTAACTTGCGTGCCCCCAGCCGGTTGGAGCGCGACGGGTCTAGGTCTTCAATGGTTCGGCGCAGATCCAGCAGACCACTGGCAACCTTGCCCCCTTCCCCCTCCTTGAGACCTTTCTGGGTGGCCATGGGCCGCTCCATCAGGCGGCTACTCACGCTGGAAGCCTTACGGATTTCCTCCTGTCCCAGATTGTGCAGGGAGCGGGTACCCTCAGTAAAGTTCAGGCTCTGGCTGTCACCACGCAGCAGTCCAGTCACAAACTGCTCAGCCTTTTGCTGTAACGCCAATTTGTCGGCCTCGTTCAGTTTGACCATCTCATCACCCTGTTCGGGGGCAATGATAGGAACCGGAGCCGGAGCTTCCAGAACAGGCGCGGGAGGAATCAGGTCGGGCAGATCAGAACGGTCAGTCATGTGCAGTGTTCTCCTTTTGGGATAAAGAGCGGGGCCGCGACATCCAGATACGTCGGCATCCAGAGAAGCGTACCCCGTGTCTTCTTTGTCATACGCGCACCAGGTCAGGTCAGTTCCCAGCCTAGTGCAACAGACTTCCCTTATCGGAACAGTTCGCTGTAAGCGCCGTAACCTTCAGCGTCCAACTCGCTCAGCGGAATAAAGCGCAGCGCCGCCGAGTTGATACAGTAACGCAGTCCACCCTGATCCTGAGGACCATCAGAGAAGACGTGACCCAGATGCGAATCGGCCACCTGTGAACGGACTTCAGTACGCGGATACATCAGCTTGAAATCGGTCTTTTCGGTGAGCGAGGCGATGGGCCGGGTAAAGCTGGGCCAGCCACAGCCAGCGTCGTACTTGTCGCGGGAGCTGAACAGCGGCTCACCCGACACCACATCCACGTAGATCCCCTCTTCTTCAGTGTCCCAGTACTCGCCAGTAAAGGCCCGCTCGGTCCCCTCATGCTGGGTCACCTGGTACTGCTCCGGGGTCAGCCGGGTGCGCAGATCGCTGTCAGCGGGCTTGGTATAACCGTCTTTGGTCCAAGTTGGTTTGGTCATAGAGGCAGTTTAAGAAGGCCCCCCACCCCGTAACCCGCGTTACCTGACAATGTCGGGGGAAATATAAATCAAACATCTACACTGCGGCATGGCCCCCAATTCCTTGGCCCGTCTGAACCTGACCACCCCTATCGTGCAGGCCCCGATGGCCGGAGTCAGCCTCCCATGCCTTGGCCGCAGGCGTGAGCGAAGTGGGTGGGCTGGGAGCAGGCTATTTGCGCGGCCCCGCACTGGCCGAGGCCCTTCGGAGGCGGCTGTTGGCCAGATCCGGGCACTGGGCAGTCAGCTGTAGATGACAGGAACCAGTGTGCGCGGGGCGCAGGCTGCTGCTGCCCTCCACCCCGATGCCCTGGTGGTATAGGGACTCGCCGACGGAGGCCATCGGGGCAGTTGGAAGATACCCGACAGCTCACGCTGACTCTGCTGCAAGCGGTCCAGACAAGAACCGATGTGCCTTTGCTCGCCTCAGGTGGCCTGATGACTCCGCAAGACGTGCAAGCGGTGCTTCAGGCAGGCGCGGTAGCCGCGCAGTGCGGCACCCCCTTTCTATTGGTCCATGAAGCCAGCACCTCCGCGCCGTAACATCAGCGCTCCCCTATCTGGTATCTGGCACAAAATGCCCTGACCCAGTCGCACCAAAGCTGTTCGCCAACACCGCCCTGAACGGCTTAGCTTGTGGGCCGGAGAGGGGATTGGCGCCCTGACGGATGAGCAGTCAGCGGCGGATGTTGTGGCATGGCTGAGCGGCACAGCTTAAGCCTCACGGGCTGCGGCTCAGTCGCGGGCCATGGCCTTTTGCTCGGCGAGGCGCTCTCCGGCATCGTTGACTACCACCTTGTCTATATAGGCCGAGTTCATCAAGTGCAAGGCCCCCATGTATTTCAACTTGAAGCACACATGATCGCCCACCTTTAGCCCGGCATGGTTGGCACCCGCATCCAGGACCAACATGTCCGAGCTGGCGTCCAACACGCCCAGCGCTTCGTCTTCCAGAATCAGGTACTGCGGCGAAACGTCCAAGTAGCCCACGTCCAAAATGGCACGGTAGGCGGTGGCTCCCTGTTCATAGTCACTCTGCGCCGTTACGCCGAAAGGATTCTTACCCAGTGGCCCGGAAGGCGTCATGGGTTTTTCGGACAGCTCGATCACTTGGGCATGCAGCTCCAGCACGTCGTCATGCATGCCGTCAAAGGTCTGGCCCTCAAATAGATCAGCGCCAAAATACAGCGCCTCACCGACCCGGAAGTGATTCACGCTGGCCGGCAGCTGACCGTACTTAAGCAGCGGAATAGTCACGGTGGTGCCCGCGCTGACCCAGGGAATCTTCACCTCATTTTGCAGCTCCAGAATAGTTTTATAGAGGCCCAGCTGAATCAGCTTGTCCTCGCTGGGCATCACGCCACTCAGGCAGTTCAGATTGGTGCCAATTCCAATGACCTCCAGGTGAGGGAGGCCGAATACCTGACTATAGAACTCGGCCAGGTCGCTCCGCATCACCCCTTCCCGCAGATCACCCATCTCGATCATGATGATGACCTTGTGAACCTTGTCTTGCCGCACCGCCTCGTCAGAGATGCGCTGCAAGGTTTCCAGTTCAGTATTGAAACTCACATCGGCCCACTGCACCAGATCGGGGATGTAGTCCCAGGCCGGTGGCTTGATATACACCGTCTGCGCTTCGGGGCACAGTTCCTTGATCACCTTGAGATTGCTGATCCGTGAATCCAGCACCTCACGGACCCCTAGACGCAACACCTCGGAGATAAACAGCTCATTGCCGCAAAAGAGCTTGGTCACGACGCCCCACTCGATATCACGTTCAGCAAATAGGCCCTGGAGGTGGTCATAGTTGCGGCGTAACTTGTCGCGGTTGAGGGTGATATAGGCCATCAGCGGGTCAGGCGCATCTCAAGGTACTTGTTGGTAAAGCCGTATTTCTCGTACAGCGCCTTGGCTGGATTCTGCGGCTCCACATGCAGGGCAATCGAGCCATCCAGAGCGCTCGTGATGGCTTCCATCAGGCTCTTGCCTACGCCTTTGCCGCGCGCATCGGCGTGTACGGCGATGTACACCAGGATATTTTCCGGAATAAAACCTTGCATTCCCGTACGGTTGGTAATGGACGCACCCAGCAACTCATCGCCGTCGTAGGCGGCAAATACGGCCCCGCCACGCTCCTCGGCGTAATCAAGGCAGGCCTGAATATCGGCCAGGCTATCCCCATATTCATCCAAGTGAACAAAAAGAAACTGGGCTACCACTGCTCGCGTCCCAGCATCCAGCGGTGAATACTCAGGCCCGAGACGGTCAAAGACAGTACGAACTGAAGATGTGGTCATAAATCCCTCCCTTGGGCGGTGATGACTCAAGGCCTGAACGTCAGATTGGAGTGGTCCGCCCAGTGGGCCGGTGTGGCAGCGGGGTCAGGCCTACCCAGTCAACCAGCACACTCATACAGCGACGGTCCAATCCTAACGCGTCAGAACGTGTGCGACTGTTCTCAGGGCCTGGACTGACTGTCTGGACTGACTGTAAACTGCTGTTCAACGGTCAGCAGTGGATGACACCCGACTTAGGTACCACGGTGATGGGTGAATTTGTCCTAAGCCAGCTTGGGATGCAGCCGGGGGGCAGCCTCAGGCTGAGTTTCAGCACCAGCCTTCAATGCGGGCAAGCTGCCACCCTGGACCAGCTGGGCCAGTTCATCGCCGGTCAGGGACTCACGGGCCAGCAAGGCATCGGTCAGACGGTGCAGGAGATGCAGATGTTCCGTAAGCAAATCAGCAGCACGGCGGTACTGCGTATTCAGCAGCTCGGAGACAGCTTGATCAATGGCTTCGGCCGTCTGGTCGCTGTAAGTGGTGGGCTGTGAACCATAACCCAGGTACCCGCCCGCTTCATCAGCCAAGGCCAGCGGACCCACTTCACTCATGCCCCACTCGGTGACCATCCGCCGCGCCAAGCTGGTGGCCTGCTGAAAGTCATTGGCCGCCCCAGTGGTGACTTCGCCCACCGCCACTTCTTCGGCAGCGTGTCCGGCCAGTGCTACACAGAGGTGATCCAGCATGGCACTGCGGCTGAGATGAAGGCGGTCTTCGGGGGTGTACAGCGCCGCGCCCAGCGCCCGCCCACGCGGCACGATGGTCAACTTATGGGCTTTGTCGGCATGGGGGAGAAGTTGTGCCGCCAGCGCATGGCCGACCTCGTGATAGGCGGTGATACGGCGGTCTGCTTCCTGAATCACCAGGCTCCGCCGTTCTGGCCCCATCAATACCCGGTCCCGCGCCTCGTCAATGTCTCCCATCAGAATCCGGCCGCGCCCCTGACGCGCCGCCAGCAACGCCGCTTCATTCAGCAGGTTTTCCAGGTCTGCCCCCACCATCCCTGCTGTGCGCCGGGCGATCAGGCTCAAATCCACCCCCACATCCAGCGGTTTGGTCCGGGAGTGAATCCGGAGGATTCGCTCCCGGCCAGCAGCGTCCGGGGCGTCCACCACCACCTGACGGTCAAAGCGGCCGGGACGCAGCAAAGCGGCGTCCAATACATCCGGGCGGTTGGTCGCTGCCAGGACAATAATGTCGCGTCCCTCCTCGGTGGCCTCGCCCCGGAAGCCGTCCATCTCCACCAGCAGCCCATTGAGGGTCTGTTCCCGCTCATCGTTCCCGCCTTGCAGGTTCAGGCCACGCTTGCGGCCTACCGCGTCGATTTCGTCCATAAAGATGATGCAGGGCGCACTTTTGCGGGCCTGTTCAAAGAGGTCCCGGACGCGGGCAGCGCCGACACCGACGAACATTTCGACAAAGTCGGAGCCGGAGATGGAGAAGTAGGGGACGCCGGCTTCGCCGGCGACCGCTTTGGCGAGGAGGGTCTTACCGGAACCAGGCGGGCCGACCAGCAAGAGGCCGTGGGGAATACGGGCTCAGGGCGCGGTACTTTTCAGGCTGACGGAGGAAATCGACGACTTCCTGCAGGTCCTGTTTGGCCTCATCACAGCCCGCTACGTCGGCAAAAGTCACGCCGACTTTCTCTATGTTCACGACATTGGCCCGGCTTTTGCCGAAGGCAGTGGCCGCCGAGTCACCGTTCCCCATCTGTCGTGAGCGCAGCAGCATATACAGCAGGACACCGATCAGCAGAAGGGTCAGCAGCCAACTAAATGCGCTCAGCCAGCTGAATCCCGAAGGGGGCAAGTACGTGGTATCTACTCCACGGCTCTCCAGCTCAGAAAACGACAGCAAAGGATCACCCGGCAACGTGCGGGTCAGGAAACGCTCACCGCCGACCAACTTGCCGCGCAACTCCAGTGTGTCACCGTCGGGCCGGAGCTGTACCTGCTCAATTCGCCGTGCCGACAGGTGGTCCGTGAAATCACTCAGCGGCATTTCCTTCGGCCCCGGCGAAGACAGTGCCAGAGTGAGCAGCGCAGCCACCACCACTCCCCCCAGCAGCCACCGCCAAGAGCGTTTCAGTGGGCTGGAATCCATGGGTCAGTTTACTTCAGTGGGCGGGCAGCAGACTGTAAATATTCCGGCCTACGGCCACACCATGCCACCGCCTCCACAGCCACCAAACCTTAAGCGTCCCTGAATGGCAAAGTTGAGCGTAATACACTCAAGTCTATTGACACTAGATGATTGTGTCTCTATGCTGGGGAAAGTATCAACAAGGCTGAAGGCGGCTATAGCCGAAATTCAAGCCGGAGATCCCTCAAGCAAGATCAGCTCAAAGGAGATATGACATGGCTAAAGCAGTAGGAATTGACCTAGGAACCACCAACTCCGTGATCGCCGCGATGGAAGGCGGACGCCCTGAAGTGATCGTCAACGCTGAAGGCAACCGCACCACCCCTTCGGTCGTCGCCTATAAGGGTGACGAGCGCCTGGTAGGTCAAATTGCCCGCCGTCAGGCCGCGCTGAACCCTGCCGCCACCCTGTTTGAAGTCAAGCGCTTTATTGGCCGCCGCTGGGACGAAGTCAAGGAAGAAGCGGCCCGCAGCCCCTTTACTGTCAAGGAAGGCTCCGGCGGCAGCGTCCGGATTGAGGCCAACGGCAAAGACCTGGCACCTGAACAGGTGAGCGCCGAAGTGCTGCGTAAATTGGTGCAGGACGCCAGCGCCAAGATGGGTCAGAAGATCACCGACGCCGTGATTACCGTGCCCGCCTACTTCGACAATTCCCAGCGTGAAGCCACCAAGCAGGCCGGTGAAATTGCCGGACTGAACGTGCTGCGCGTCATCAACGAGCCCACCGCCGCTGCACTGGCCTACGGCCTGGAGCGCAAAGAAGACGAAACTGTCCTGGTGTTCGACCTGGGCGGCGGTACGTTCGACGTGACCATCTTGGAGCTGGGCGACGGCGTGTTCGAAGTGAAGAGCACCTCCGGCGACACCGCACTGGGCGGCGCCGACTTCGACCAGCGCTTGGTGGACTGGCTGGCCAGCGAGTTCGAAAAAGAGCACAATTTCGATCTGCGTAAAGACAAGCAGGCCCTGCAGCGCCTGATCGAAGCCGCTGAAAAAGCCAAGATCGAGCTGTCGAACGCTTCTGAAACCAGCATCAGCCTGCCTTTCATCACCTTCGATCCTGAAACCCGCACCCCCCTGCACCTGGAGCGCTCACTGAGCCGCGCCAAGTTCGAGGAACTGACCAGTGATCTGCTCAAGCGTGTGCGTCAGCCGGTGGAGCAGGCCCTCAAGGACGCCGGACTGGACGCCAGCCGGATCGACGAAGTGATTCTGGTGGGCGGCAGCACCCGCATCCCCGCCGTCAAGCGCATCGTCAAGGACATCACTGGCAAGGAACCCAACGAGTCGGTCAACCCCGACGAAGCCGTGGCACTCGGTGCCGCCGTGCAGGCCGGCATCATTCAGGGCGATTCCAACCTGGGCGACATCGTCCTGGTGGACGTGACCCCGCTGACGCTGGGCGTGGAGGTCAAAGGTGGCATGATCGCCCCGATGATTACCCGCAACACCACCGTTCCGGCCAAGAAGACCGAGATCTACACCACCGCCGAGAACAACCAACCCGGCGTGGAAATCAACGTGCTGCAAGGTGAGCGCCCGATGGCCGCTGACAACAAGAGCCTGGGCCGCTTCAAGCTGGAAGGCATCCCGCCCATGCGCGCCGGACAGGCCCAGATTGAAGTGACCTTCGACATTGACACCAACGGTATTCTGCACGTCACCGCCAAGGAAAAGACCACCGGTAAAGAGTCCAGCATCCGTATCGAGAACACCACCACGCTGGACAAGGGCGATGTGGAGCGCATGGTGCAGGAAGCCGAGCAGAACGCCGAAGCCGACAAGGCCCGCAAGGAGCGCGTCGAGAAGCGCAACGGACTGGATTCCATGCGCGTGCAGGCTCTGCAGCAGATCGAGGAGAATGAACAAGCTCCTCAGGACGCCAAGGACCGCCTCAAGGCCGTGGCCGATGAAGCCGAGCAGGCCGTCAGCAGCGACGACGACGCCAAAATTGCCGAAGTACAGGGCCGTCTGGAAGAAGAACTGCGGAACTTCATGACCCAGAACAGCCAGGCCCAGGCCGGCACAACCGAAGCTCAGGCCGACGTTCCCCGGCAGGATGACGACGTGATCGACGCCGACTTCCAGCCCGCTGACGACAACAAGTAATCCCGTAGTTATGAAGGGGGGGCAGTGGCTCAATGGCCCGCCCTCCCCTTTTGATACCGCCTGAGCCTCTATGCTGCACCTATGTTTTCCAACTTCTCCAACCCCTTTGGTAAGAAAAAGGAGCCTGAAATGACCGACGACCAGCGTAATGACCAGCCCCAGGGCGAGCAGCAGACCGAGAACATCCAATTCGACGGTGCCGACGGCCTGCAAAATGCCAACGCCGATGTGACGGCGCGCCGCAGCGATCTGCCTGACGACTTCCCGGAAGATTTCCAGATGCCCGAAGGCTTTCCGGAGATGGACGAGAACATGATGGCCCAAGTGCAGGAAATGATGGGCCAGCTGCAAAAAGGTCAGCGTGCCGACGAACTGGAGCAGGAAAATGCCGACCTGAAAAACCGTCTGGGCCGCTTGGCCGCTGACTTCGAGGGCTACCGCACCCGCACCGCGCAGGACGTGAGCGACGCCCAGAGCAAAGGCATAAGCAAAGCGGCCGAAGCCCTGATGCCGGTCTACGACGACATCGCCCGCGCGCTGAGCATGGGCAGCGAAGACCCCAGCAAGCTGATTCCGGGGATGCAAGCCGTGCAGAGCAAGGTGCTGGGCATCTTTGCGGGCCTGGGCCTGGAGCCGACCGGCCAGGAGGGAGAAGCTTTTGATCCCACCTACCACGAAGCCATTCAGGTGATTGAAGGCGAAGACGGCATGATCGTACAAACCTATGAACTGGGCTTCCGGATGGGTGACCGCTGCGTACGTCCGGCCCGCGTGGTTGTTAGCCAGAAAGGCTGAGAAGTGAGCGCAGCAGTCTGGGACGACCGTCCAACTGGGCAGGATGCGCTACACGGCGTGTCCCTCAAGGACATTGTCACGCATCTACAGGCCGAATACGGTTGGGAAGAACTCGCCCGGCGCGTCCCTGTGAAGTGCTTTCAGAGCAATCCCAGCGTCAGCAGCAGTCTGAAGTTTCTGCGGCGTACCGACTGGGCGCGGGAACGGGTGGAAGAAGAATATGTTCGCCTAAGCCACCGCGAGCGGCAGAATCCGCTGATTGCCGCGCTGAAAGCTGGAGCTTCGCTGGACGCAGACAGCCTGAGCCAGACCAAACGTCATCAGGCGCTGGCGTGGGCGCTGCGGCACGGCGTAGAAGCGGATAGGTTGCTGGAGCTGCTGGCCCAACTTGAGGATGTCAACTTCTGGCCGGACTCTGAGGCGCTACCGCTCCTCAATCAGGCGATAGAGCAAGGCGCTGACCCGGCTTTTGTTCGCGAGCTGCTCCGGCGTGGTGCCGACGTCAGCGACTCCCGCTACTGGCTACCACTGCTGCACACGGTAGATGCGGAAGGTCAGGCCTACCGCACTCAGACCCGCGCTCCGAGTACGGCCATGCTGGACCTGCTGCTGTCACACGGCGCGGACCCACAGGCCAGCGACTCACGTGGTCACACGGCCCTGGATATCGCCTACGCTTATGGCCTGAAAGCGTTCGTCAACAAGCTGAGCTGACGGCACACCCTGCGCCCCTCAGGCTCCTAGACCCTTAAACACCGACCGACAGGAGGTCATATGGCTTACAAGGATTACTACGAAGTCCTGGGCGTCAGTCGCAGCGCTTCGGAAGCAGACATCAAATCGGCCTACCGCCGGCTGGCCAAGAAGTATCACCCCGACAAGAACGCCGGAGACGACAGCGCCGCCGAGCGCTTCAAAGAGATTGGCGAAGCCTACGCGGTGCTGAGCGACTCCGACAAACGCAAACTGTACGACCAGTACGGCCACACCGGGCAGGTTCCGCCAGGCGGCTATCCCGGCGGCGGTTTTCAGGGCAGCGACTTTGGCGGCTTTGATCCCAGCCAGTTCTCCGACTTTTTTCAGGAGATGTTCGGTGGCCGGGTCGGTGGCGCTGGCGGCGGGCGTGGCGGCTTTACTGCCCCTGACGGTACGCCGATCAGCATTGAGGACCTGTTCGGCGGCATGGGTGGTGCTGGGATGGGCGGTGCGGGCACTGGCGGTGGACGCCGCTTCGTGCAGAATGTGGAAGGCGAGTTACAAGTCTCGCTGCGCGAAGCCTACGAAGGCTCCGACGAGATCATCAATGTCGACGGCAAACGCCTCAGCCTGCGCGTGCCTGCCGGAACCCGCGACGGCTCACGCCTACGCCTGGCCGGGCAAGGACCGGGCGGCGGTGACGTACTGCTGACCATCCGCGTGCTGGAAGATGGCCGCTTTGACCTGGACGGCGACGACCTGACCACCAGCGTAGATGTGCCAGCCCCGGTCGCCGCGCTGGGCGGCGAAGTCACCGTGCAGACCCTGACCGGTAGCGGCAAGCTGAACGTGCCCGCGGGCAGCAGCGGGGGCCGCCGCATGCGCCTGCGCGGCCAGGGCTGGCCCAAGAAGAGCGGCGGCAAGGGCGACCTGTATGTGCGGCTGAATGTCACCGTGCCCAAAGACCTCAGCGAGGAGCAACGCCGACTTTACGAGCAACTGCGCGACCTGGGGTAGTCCGTCTACTGGCGCCCATTATACTGACCTATGAGCGCTCCTCTCATTGCCGGGCCACTCTGGCCGACGCCCCTGCATTGGCTGGCGTACATACCCAGAGCTGGCGCGAGACGTATACCGGCCTGCTTTCGCCTGATTTCCTGGAACGGGCCACCAATGGAGGCGCCCGCCAGCGCCGAGAACAAGGCTGGCAGACCACCATAGAGTGGGGCCAGGAAGCAGTCTTCATAGCCGAGCAGGACGGAAAAATTATCGCTTTCGCTTCGGTCGGCCCAGCCCGCGATCATCCTGGCTACACCCATGAACTGATGACTCTCTACAGCTTGCGCGAAAGCCAGGGGCAGGGCGTTGGAAAGAGGCTTTTGCGCGCTGTCATCTGTCAGGTCCAGAAGAAAGGCGGCACCAATTTGGCCCTCTGGGTCCTGGCAACCAATCCCACTCGTCAGTGGTACGCCTCTCAGGGCGCCAGAGAGGCCGGCGAGAAGCTAGACAGTGAGCTGCAAGAAGTCCGGATGGTCTGGGATCACTTGCCAGGATGAAGCCAACTTAATAAACCAGGGGCCTAGGCGAACATCGTCTAGGCCCCGTTCTACTGGATATTTAGAACTCGAACCCGTTCGGATGGGTACGGTGCCACATCCAGGCCATCCCAACCATCTGCCGCAACTCAGGAAACTGAGGCTCAAAGCCCAACTCAGCGCGGATACGTGAAGCGTCGGCCACCAGCTGGGGCGGATCACCGGGGCGCCGCTCGGCTTCCTCGCGGAGGAGCCGCACACCGACCACCTCATCCACCATATCCAGCACCTCGCGCACGCTGAAGCCATGCCCCAGGCCCACGTTGTAGGTGGCTGCGTCGTGTCGTCCATCCAACAAGGCACCTACGGCCAGCACATGCGCATCTGCCAAGTCCTGCACATGCACATAGTCGCGGATACACGTTCCGTCGGGCGTGGGGTAATCGGTGCCGAAGACCATCATCTTGGGCCGCTTGCCCAGTGCCGTCAGGCAGGCCAGCTCAATCAGGTGGGTCTGGCTGGAATGCGCTTCACCGATATCCCCTTCCGGGCTGGCCCCGCAAACATTGAAATACCGCAGCACTGTGTAGGGCTGCCCATAGGCGGCGTGCGCGGCGTGGATCATGTCCTCGGTCATGCGCTTGGTCTGACCATAGACACTCTCGGGGCGCAGCGGGGCATCTTCGGGAATCGGTACCGCGTCGGTCGTTCCGTAAACCGCGGCTGTGCTGGAAAATACCAGCGGGATGCGGCGACCTGTTTCTTGAATGGCTTGCAGCAAGTTTAGGCTACCTACCACGTTGTTGCGGTAGTAGGCCAGCGGTTCACACATGCTCTCGCCCACCTCTATGCGGGCGGCGAAATGAATGACCGCGTCAGCCTGTATCTCGGCCAGGGCCTGGGTCAACTGCTCCGGCTGGAGCAGATCGGACTGAAACAGGCGCACACCATTGGGCAGGGCCGCCGCATGTCC